>NZ_JABXJH010000032.1:52268-53262 GCF_013373675.1 Bacteroides sp. L10-4 | reverse complement strand
TCTAACTGCCGAAGGAACGAAACTCACTCCTGAGTTCGTTGCTTTTTTAAAAGAAGAAGATTGAAACTACCCCGGCCAGCATAAGCTCCATAGCAGATGCTTATGGGGTAAACGGTAAACAGTTAACTTCCCAATACAAGGAGTTTATCAGCGCATACCGACAGTGGGACCAGCTAGGTCATGCCTCAGAATATGTCCTGTTCAAACAAAACATAGGTCCCGGCCTTTGTATTGACGAAACTTCTTTGAGCTGTGGAGAATTATACACAGTTGTCACTAACCGTGCTGGACGTGGTGGCAGAGGTACACTTGTGGCCATGATACGTGGCACGAAGTCTGAAGACGTCATAAAGGTGCTTGAAATGATTCATCTCTCCAGGCGCAAGACGGTCAAAGAGGTTACTTTGGATCTTTCACCGACCATGATGCGGATTGTCCGAACGACTTTTCCCAATGCCACTATGACCAATGACCGGTTTCGTGTACAGAAACTCTTTTATGAGGCAATTGATGAGCTCAGGATTACTTATCGCTGGATGGCACGGGATTTGGAGAACGATGAAATTCAGCGGTGCAAAGAGCAAAACATAGAGTATGTTCCGTTTCGATATACCAATGGTGATACCCGCAAGCAGCTGCTGGCAAGGGCCAAACATGTACTTGTCAAGCATTTCAGTAAATGGACTGAATCCCAAAGAATACGTGCGGAAATCATATTCGACCATTATCCGGAACTGAAATCAGTTTACGACTTGGCCATAGAGTTGACCAATATATATAATAAGCACTATGACAAGGATGTGGCACGTGGAAAGCTTGCCTTGTGGTACAATAAAATAGAAAAGCTTGGATACGGATGTTTCAGAACCGTAACAAATACCATGCAGAACTATTATGAAACAATACTAAACTATTTCGTTAACAGAGAAACGAATGCATTTGCTGAATCATTCAATGCAAAACCGGAAGCAGCTTGACCATGCCGAATAAAACA
>NZ_JABXJH010000032.1:49939-52258 GCF_013373675.1 Bacteroides sp. L10-4 | reverse complement strand
AAGCGTTCAGAGCACAGTTTAGGGGAGTCGGAGATATACCATTCTTTATTTTTAGATTATGCAAACTAACAGTGTAGATTTAACATACCCACAGGGTTTTCGGACTGACCCGAACATGATTTACGGGTGACCCGTAAAACTCCCGTAATCCTTAACAAAAAGAAAACCACTGACTCATTGTGAATCAGTGGTCTAAGTGGAGCGTATGAGACTCGAACTCATCACCTCGACACTGCCAGTGTCAAAAGTTGTTCTGATTTTTAATGAGTTATATCTTTTACGGTAAGGAATTACGGTAAAATATGCTGCAAAGGTAGAACTTTTTTCTAACAATAATAAAATGAATAAAGCTTTTATTCGTATCTTTGTACCGACATTTTAAGATAACGTAAGAGCGTTTAGTAATCCTTGGTATCGAAATCGCCAATTTCAAACTATCACAAGGATACACTAAATGCTCACGCACCTATATGGAGCGTGGGCTATTGTTGTGTATTGTGATAGGAGCGTTTGGCGATGCTTGATACCGATATACTAACAGTGCCTGCGCTCTTTCTTTTTATATTAACCGTTCGGTTGGGGCTGCCGAACACACAAAATCTTATTTTATATGAAGAAACATGTAATTGGCTTTGCACTTATTGGGTGTATTGCTCTTTCATCTTGCAGTACGGTGAATTATATGAGTACTGACAAATTGAAAGCGAATTACGAGAAAAAAATCAATCACACTACATTTCTTGGTAAAACTTTGTTCAAGACTGATAAGAAGAAAAAAGACACCTACGAAAATGTAAAAGTGTACATGAATGAAAATGAAGTAGGAAAAGATTTTGAAGTAGTTGCATTTGGGGCATACACTCCGTGGATTTTGCCATTAGTAAGACCCGAACGTCCAAGACTTGAAAAATATCTCTTATGGAAAGCTGCACGTAAGGCTCGCAAACTTGGCGCAAATGGTGCAATCATTGACAGCAAGAATGATTTCCGTGTTATTAAAATCAAATAAAAGAACAATATAAATCCATATTAAATAAGCTATGAAGAAGTATATAAATTTTTTTTCTGTTATACTATTAGCCACATTATCATTTACTCTTATGTCGTGTAGTGATGACGATGAAAACAATGAAACAAATGGCAACACCATTGAAATTAATGGTGTAATGAGAACCGTATCTACAATGATAGGCTTAGAGGGGTCTTGGAGTAATGGTAGCGGAGAGTTCACACTTACAGTTGACAATGTAAAAAATGGCACTAATGACCTTGAATATTATATGTTCTCTTTTCAAAGTGCCGCAGACCTTAAAAAGGGAGATGATGTGTCAAAAATGCAACTCACATTATCCCCTCCCGAAGCCTCTTATTGGGAAAGTTATTCATACCAAAGCGGCAAAGCAACCGTAATGAATACCAACAAAGAAAAAAGTGAAATAACCATCAAATTTGAACAACTTGAAATGGTATATAAAGGCGATATTTACAAATTTAATGGCACTACAACCCTAATGTATGATTTCGGGAATTAATGCAGTTAAAAACAAAAACAAGAGGGTTTGCAGCCCTCTTGTTTCATTAACCTACAACTTAAATTCTTTTTTCAAACGCTGAACGGTTGAGGCTGACGTATCGGTAAGTTTTGCCACTTGGCGCACAGACAACCCTTGTCGCAATGCTTTTAATACATCTTTATACTCTTCTTTCTTTTTGTCCGCACTTTTTACGCTACCCATTTTCCGTCCAAGCCGCCCACCTTTGGCAATATATTGTTGCCGTCCACTGTTCAGACGAAACTTGATATTATCTCTTTCCATTTCAGCACATGTGCCTAATACCGAAATAAAAATATTAAGAAAAGGGTTCTTAGTACCATCCGTTTGAAAAATCGAAAGGTTTTCTTTTTGAAAGTAGATATTAAGGGTGTTATCCTTACAACGCTTCACATTAGCTAAGACTTCATCAACATTACGACCTAAACGGCTTAATTCACTGATAAGAAGAATATCTATTTTGTTAGAGATACAATATTCTAAACACTCACATAAAATGAGACGGTCTTCATTCCGCTTTGCTCCGCTGATATGTTCTTCAAAAACTTGAGCTACTTCATAATTATTCTGTTCCGCATATTTTTGAAGGTCTACAACTTGGCGGTCTGTTGACTGCCTATCATTAATGCTGCTAACTCGTGCGTATATTACTGCTCTCATATTCTTACTTATTAATTATACCACAAAGATAGTATTTTTGTCAATAGTACGCAAATAAATCAAAGAATATTTTGAATACAATTTAGGTGTATTCTTTTATATATTC
>NZ_JABXJH010000032.1:0-49929 GCF_013373675.1 Bacteroides sp. L10-4 | reverse complement strand
CCGCGACAGGATTCAAACCTGTAACCGGCTGATCCGTAGTCAGCTACTCTATTCAGTTGAGCTACGCGGCCTCTTTGTTTAACGGGTGCAAAGATACGCACTTTTTCCGAATTAGCAAACAATATCCAAACTTTTTTTGAAAAAAATTATTCGACAAAGCGATAATTAAACAATTGCCAGCCGATGGTCATCCCCACATTCCACTCCTTTCTCGGTGAGCTATAATGATTTACATAAGCAGAGATGGCTCCAAATGGCAAATGGCAAATAATAGAAACTTCTCCTATATATTCAAAGCGGGAGAATGCTTTTCCATAATATGCTTTATTCAATGCATTCTTTTTTATCGGAAAAATCGGTGTAAAGCCATAAAATTCTGTCCGGAACTGGAACATGTCGTTCAAAACATATATGGGCTTGATACCGGCAGCCACATACTGGTTGGCACGAAAAGCTTCATTGTACATAAGTTTACTATGCGGAGTCGGTGCAAATTCTCCTGCCTGCATCATAGTTGCCGTATAATTCTCGGAGAAATTCTTCGATGAATACAGTGCTTCTGCCATCCATCCCAGAGTGAACTTCGGTCCCATTGTGTGATATGCCTCTTTCATATAAGAGATTTGCAACCAAGATTGCCGCTCTTGCGGAAAAGGACTATACCCTTCTTGCAGATTTCCCGGTTTAAATCTTTCCCTTCCAGTAAAGACCTGGGCTATCAGCTTCTCCAGATAGCCTTTTGTCGCGTATTGCCGCGTATTCAGGGTGCTCCCATAGAAACCGATGGAACCTCCCAGAAGCTTGTAGGTACTTCTGTCCGAACGGTCTCTATCGAAATCGATTACGCTGGATTGAAAGTAGTTATCTTCCAGTTGACCATATCCCAGGCTGAACTCCGCACGCTTATTGGCCAGAAACGGCAAGGCAACCATCAATTTCACAAAACGTTCGTCCTTTGAATTGAATGAAGGCTTGTCATTCTTGGAAAACAGCTTGTCTTTCTTGTAGTAATCGAAAGTACTGATTGAAGCAATAAAACGAAAGGACGTAGGTATGTGGGTAGGCAAATCAATCTTACCCATCAATTGGGCATTATTATAAATCTTACCCAACTGACCGTCAAAAGTGATTTCCTTGGAATAATAATTCAAGTTCTGATATCCTACTCCCAAATAGATTTGGTTTGAGCTGGTAGTAGAAACACTGCCCCCCAAACGGACGGAGAAATTATCCTCCATCTTCACCTTCAAATGCAACTCATATAAATCTGATTCAGAATTATATACGGCATGAGGAACTATTTCCGAAATCATATTATCCGCCAGTAAACGAAAATATCCGCGCTTCAAGTCTTCATAAGTAAAGACCTCATGCTCCTCATCATGGAATTCTTTTTTGATGTAGGCTTGCTGTTGAGTATTCGCCCCTTCAATAATAATATCCCGGAAACGGAATTGAGGCAGATTACTCCGAAAAACGAGACGCCTCAAACGTACATTATCAGCATTTACTCTACGATGGACACGGCTTTTGATGGAATCCATCATGTTAAGAGTACGGTTGTAACCTATATCGTGCAACTCCTGCAGACGATCAAAATCCAGCAGGTTGACATCGTCGTACTTGAAGGTCATGACTATGCCTAATGAGTCCGGAATGGAATAATCGGTCTTTTGCATAATCATATTCTCCAATTGGCTCATCAGGTTATTCTCCTTCGGTTTACCCGGATTGGCCGCCACCACACTGCCAATGATGACATCCGGATGAAAATCCTCCCGCATCACATCCGTAGGGAAATTATTGTAAATACCGCCATCATAAGCAAGCGTACTGTCTATTTCTATCGGTTTGAAGACAAAAGGAAAACTCATGGAAGCTCGTACCGCATCCCCCAAATCCCCTTTGCCCAATACCAATGGCTTTTTGTTATACACATCGGACGCTATACAGCGAAAAGGGACAAACAGTTTGTTGAAATTACCGGCACATGCAGCCGTGGCACGTGCAAACAATTCCACAAATACCAGATTCATCTGTATGGGGTTGACCATACTTGTAGGAAGTATCTGGGGTTTTATATGCAACGAGTCCCTAAAAGCAAAACGGATATTGAAAAATTCTGGTGAAGGACGATTTTTCTTAAAATAATACTCGTATTTGGGCTCCACTTTGCCCGAATACCAACGTTTAAAGTCGGGAGAGCGTAACAGCGCCTCCATATCGTCTGGAGAATACCCCATGGCATATAGAGAACCGATGATAGCTCCCATAGAGGTTCCGGTTATATAATCAATGGGGATATTATTCTCTTCCAAAGCCCGGATAATACCTATATGAGTCATGCCTTTTGCTCCACCGCCACTCAGTACAAGCCCCACTTTCTGAGCTTGTAAAATAAAGCTACATAGAAGAAACGAAAAAAACAATAAAACTCTTTTCATAACTGTGCTATTCCGAGTAAGATAAATGTTCATTGCCCCAAATATAAACAATAGTTTCTAAAAATGCCGTATTCAACGAGGGAAATCACACCTCAATTGGTGAAAATGAATAAAAAAAAGGGTATTGTGACTCTGGAGAATCACAATACCCTTGCATATATTGAATGCAAATTTAAGGGGGCCTATTTTATCAGATCAATGCTTCTCTTGACAAAGTTGTTCAAAGCTTCACCTCTCAACATACCATTCTGCAGCAGTGCTAAATCTATCAGTTGACGGACAACCTTATTCTTGGCTGCATAATCAGCGAAGATACCTTCTTTCTGCATTTTCAGTTTGTCCCACTTCTTATCCAGCTCATTTACCTTATCTTTTTCGGTAGTCGGTATATCTTCATCTTTCTTACCTTCCTGCTTCTTCTTCAATTCATTACGTTGTTTATCCACTTCATTCATTTCTGCCTGAACCGGAGCAATGGCAGCAGCACATTCCTTGTCTTCATCTACCAGAACTTCTTTCACTAGCTTATGGTCTGAATTCAATACCAAGTTAAACATATCCGGCATTTCGCCATAGAAGCTCATTCCTGCCTGAATATTGGCCATTTCTTTCATACGACGCATATACTCGCTCTGAGTTATCATGATAGGAGTGGCGTTTTCGCCCAAGGCCTGCGCCGTAACGTTGAATTCCGTCTTATCCATCTTGGGCAACTGGCTCTTGAAGATGGAAGAAAGAACTTCCTGCTTGCCAGCTTCCAACGCTTCGTTCTTCTTGTCTTCCTTGACAATCAGATTATCAATAATATCGCTGTCTACGCGAGTGAAGCGAACCTTTTCGAACTTCTGCTCCAACATGCTCACCAATGCAATGTCCAGCTGTCCATCCATCAACAGCACATTGTATCCTTTATTCGTAGCGGCCTCTATGTAGCTGTATTGCTCATCTTTATTATTGGCATACAGATAAATCAGATTTCCATCCTTATCCGTCTGGCTATCCTTAATTAACGTTTTATACTCTTCGAAAGTGTAATATTTGCTGTCTGTATCGGTGAAAAGGGCAAAGTCCTTGGCTCTATCATAGAAATCTTCCTGCGTAAGCATTCCGTAGTTGATGAAAATCTTCAAGTCATTCCACTTTTCCTCAAATTGCTTACGGTCGTTCTTGAAGATAGACTGCAAACGGTCTGACACCTTCTTCGTGATATATGTAGAAATCTTCTTCACGTTGCCATCGCTCTGCAAGTAAGAACGGGAAACGTTCAATGGAATGTCCGGTGAATCAAGCACACCATGCAGCAAGGTCAAAAAATCGGGAACAATACCTTCCACCGAGTCCGTCACATATACCTGATTGCAATAGAGCTGAATCTTATTCTTATTCAACTCAATGTTGCTCTTCACCTTGGGGAAGTACAGAATACCAGTCAGATGGAACGGATAATCCACATTCAGATGAATCCAGAATAAAGGCTCGTCGGACATAGGATAAAGATTGCGATAGAACTTCTTGTAATCTTCATCTTTCAATTCGCTGGGTTTCAGTGTCCACAAAGGATTGGAGTCATTGACAATATTATCTTCGGCAGTTTCAACCTGCTTGCCATCTTTCCATTCTTTTTTCTTGCCAAATGCAACCGGAATAGGGAGGAAGCTGCAATACTTCTTCAACAAAGAGGAAATACGCGCTTCTTCGAGGAACTCTTTGCAGTCATCATCTATGTAGAGAACGATATCAGTACCACGTTCTGCCTTATCTGTGTCTTCAAGCGTAAACTCCGGACTGCCATCGCAGGTCCACTTTACAGCCTGAGCACCTTCCCGATAGGATTTAGTGATGATTTCGACTTTCTTGGCAACCATAAAAGCCGAATAAAAACCCAAGCCAAAATGACCGATGATGGCATTGGCGTCGTTTTTGTATTTCTCAAGGAAGTCATTGGCACCAGAAAAAGCTATCTGGTTAATATACTTGTCTATTTCTTCAGCAGTAAGCCCGATACCATGGTCAGACACCGTAATGGTATCTTTTCCCAGCGAAACATGCACAGTTAAATCGCCAACTTCACCCTTGAACTCACCAATAGAGGAGAGTGTTTTCAGTTTCTGCGTAGCATCAACTGCGTTAGAAACCAACTCACGGAGAAAAATTTCATGATCACTATACAAGAACTTTTTAATGACGGGGAAGATATTCTCAGTAGTTACCCCAATATTACCTTTTTGCATACTACATTTATATTTTTTAGATTTATATTTTTAATTATTTCGGCAGATATAGCACAAAAAAAATGCCAGTCCATAAGGACTGACATTTTGACGGTTTTTATAAAGAACTGCTTATGCTTTCTTGATGCTCAGCTCATTTTTTTCTTTGTCTACTGATACGTTTACCATATCACCCGGTTGTAACTCCGCAGCCACTATCAACTCGGAAAGTACATCCTCCAAGTAGTTCTGAATGGCACGCTTCAATGGCCGCGCACCAAACTGCACATCGTATCCTTTTGAAGCGAGGAATTTCTTTGCATCATTCTCCACTACCAGCTTGTAACCAATTGCTTCAACTCGTTCGTACAAGCCTTTCAACTCAATGTCCACAATCTTCGTGATAGCATCCAAAGAGAGCTGGTCGAAAGTAATGATTTCATCCAAACGATTCAAAAATTCAGGAGCAAAGGTCTTGTTCAAAGCTTTTTGTATCACACTGCGCGAATATTCATTGTCATCCGTGCGGTTTTGCGCCGCAAAACCCACACCACGGCCAAACTCCTTCAACTGCCGTGTACCGATATTGGAGGTCATAATAATAACCGTATTCTTGAAATCGATGGTTCTGCCATAATTGTCAGTCAAACGGCCTTCATCCAGCACTTGGAGCAAGATGTTAAACACGTCCGGATGAGCTTTTTCAATTTCATCCAACAAGACAATGGAATACGGCTTGCGACGTACCTTTTCGGTCAACTGGCCACCTTCCTCATAGCCCACATATCCCGGAGCGGCACCAATCATACGAGATACGGTGTATTTTTCCATATACTCGCTCATATCAATACGTATCAAGGCATCGTCAGAGCCAAACATGTATTTTGCCAATTGCTTCGCCAAATGTGTTTTACCCACACCAGTAGGGCCAAGGAACATAAAGGTTCCGATAGGATGATTCGGAGCTTTCAACCCTACACGGCTACGCAAGATCGCTTTGGTAAGTTTCTCTATCGCAGCATCTTGAGCTATCACCTTCGCCTGCAGTTCTTCCTTCATTCCAGCCAGTTTAAGTCCTTCTGCCTGCGCCATACGCTGTACGGGTACACCGGACATCATCGAAATAACATTAGCTATTTCTTCTTCACCTACCGTTTGGCGATTATCCTTCAAACGGGCCTCCCACTCAACCTTCATCTCTTCCAAGCGGACAGAAAGTTCCTTCTCACGGTCACGGTAGCTGGCAGCCAGCTCAAAATTCTGTGACTTTACAGCTTCAGCCTTCAGGCTTCGTGCCTCTTCAATCAGCTTTTCCTGCTCCTCAATTTCTTTCGGAACGTTAATATTCGTCAAATGCACACGCGAACCAGCCTCGTCCAAAGCATCAATAGCTTTATCCGGGAAGTTACGATCGGTAATATAGCGTGCTGACAACTTGACACATGTTTCCAAAGCTTCATCTGTGTAGCTCACATTATGATGGTCTTCATACTTCTCCTTGATATTCTTCAATATTTGAAGCGTCTCTTCAGCCGTGGTAGGCTCTACAATAACCTTTTGGAAACGACGTTCTAAAGCACCGTCTTTCTCGATATTCTTTCTGTATTCATCAAGAGTGGTAGCTCCAATACACTGGATTTCACCACGCGCCAAAGCCGGTTTCAGCATATTGGCAGCATCCATGGAACCGGCAGCAGCACCGGCACCTACAATCGTATGGATTTCATCGATAAAAAGAATGACATTCGGATTTTTCTGCAATTCATTGATAATAGAGCGAATGCGCTCCTCAAACTGACCACGGTATTTTGTTCCCGCCACCACAGAGGCCATATCAAGCATCATCACACGCTTTTCGAACAAGATACGCGAAACCTTCTTTTGCACAATACGTAATGCCAAACCCTCTACGATAGCGGATTTTCCTACGCCTGGTTCGCCAATAAGCACCGGATTATTCTTCTTGCGACGGCTCAAAATTTGCGCCAAGCGCTCAATCTCGCGCTCACGCCCAACAACCGGATCTAGCTTGCCTTCTTCGGCAGCCCGCGTCATGTCTACGCCGAAATTATCCAACACAGGAGTATCATTGGACGGCTTTCTGGATGCAGTCTGTGCAGCTGAGGCTGAACCAGATTCACCGGTACGGGAAGAACGGGGCATATTCATGTCTTCTTCATCCTCTTCATCGTCCTCAGTGAATCCCATTCCAGCATTCGGATTAGTCGATTTCATGGAAAGTTGTTCAAATACAGTCTGGTAATCTACCCGATTTTCTTCCAAAACAGTTGCAGCAAGATTATCACCATCTTTCAAGATAGCCAGCAATACATGTTCCGTATCAGCTGTTACGCTTTTCAGCAGACGTGCTTCAAGCATACACATCTTCAATATCTTGGCCGACATCGGGGACAAAGGTACTTCAGCGTCCGGCAAGAGAGTATCGTCCTTAGCATCTTTTAGGAAACCCTCCAGACGACTTTTTACCCGTTTTAAATCTATATCAAGTTTCAACAATATTTCAATAGCTTTTCCTCCGCCATCACGTAGCATACCAAGCAGAAGGTGTTCCGGGCCAATATAGCGATTTCTCAATCGATTGGCTTCTTCCTTACTATAAGTAATTATGTCTGAAACTCTTTGTGAAAAATAATTGTTCATATTTTATAATTCTCCTCAATTAAAAAGGTTATCCACGACAAAGATACGCATTTATTAATTCAGCGTATCATATTTAACTGATTTAATAGTATACAAATCTCGTGCCATAAATCTCAAATCTGTTTTTCCATTTTATACCTTATATATTAATGGTAATTCGGGGGAAAAAGAGGGAGGTAGAACTTCCATATTTATGCCGCAGGCAACAAAGTTTATGGAAGAAAACTTTTGTATATCGTAAAAAAGTAGTACTTTAGCGTGGTTTTTCACGAACCCCCAAATGTATAATTAATAATCTTTTTAAATGCTTGAACAAGACAGAATTATAAAGATTAACATCGAGGAGGAAATGAAGTCATCGTACATTGACTACTCTATGTCGGTCATTGTTTCACGTGCCCTTCCAGATGTTAGAGATGGTTTTAAACCCGTTCACCGAAGAATTCTTTTCGGAATGATGGGATTAGGAAATACCTCCGACAAACCTTATAAAAAATCAGCCAGAGTTGTAGGTGAAGTATTAGGTAAATATCACCCTCATGGCGATTCATCCGTTTACGGAGCTCTTGTACGTATGGCTCAGCCTTGGGCAATGCGTTATATGTTGGTAGACGGACAAGGCAACTACGGTTCAGTAGACGGCGACAGTGCTGCTGCCATGCGTTATACAGAGTGCCGTTTGCGAAAAATTGGCGAAGACATGATGACAGACCTTGAAAAAGAGACCGTTGACATGCAGAACAATTTTGATGACTCTCTGCAAGAGCCTACCGTCATGCCGGCCCGTATTCCGAATCTTTTAGTTAATGGTGCGTCTGGTATTGCAGTAGGTATGGCTACCAATATGCCGACTCATAACCTGTCTGAAGTTATTGATGCTTGTATTGCATACATTGAAAACAATGACATCGACATAGAAGAGCTGATGACGTATGTCAAAGCTCCTGACTTCCCGACCGGAGGCTATATATACGGCATGAGCGGTGTTCGAGAAGCCTATCTCACGGGACGCGGACGTGTCATAATGCGTGCTAGAGCCGAAATTGAGACTGGTTCGACACACGATAAAATAGTTGTGACAGAAATTCCTTATGGCGTCAACAAAGCTGAATTGATTAAAAATATAGCCGATTTGGCCAATGAAAGGAAAATTGAAGGTATTGCCAATGCTAATGACGAATCCGACCGTGAAGGTATGCGTATCGTTATTGATGTAAAACGTGATGCAAATGCCAGCGTTGTACTCAACAAGCTCTATAAGATGACAATGCTGCAGACATCTTTTGGTGTGAACAATGTTGCATTGGTACATGGCCGTCCACGTCTGCTGAATCTGAAGGATTTGATAAAATACTTCGTTGAGCACAGACATGATGTAGTCATCCGCCGTACTCAGTACGATTTGCGTAAGGCCAAAGAACGTGCACACATTCTGGAAGGATTAATCATTGCATCTGATAATATCGATGAAGTAATCAAGATTATCCGCGCTGCTAAAACACCGAATGATGCTATCTTGGGTTTGATGAATCGATTCCAACTCAGTGAAATTCAGTCACGTGCCATTGTGGAAATGCGTTTGCGCCAACTCACTGGACTGATGCAAGACCAGTTGCACGCCGAATATGAGGAAATTCAAAAGCAGATTGCTTATTTGGAAGAAATTCTTGTCAATGACGAACTCTGCCGCCAAGTTATTAAAGATGAACTGATTGAAATAAAAGAGAAATATGGTGACGAACGTCGCTCGGAAATTGTCTATTCATCAGAAGAATTCAATCCGGAAGACTTCTATGCAGATGATGAAATGATTATCACCATCTCACATATGGGATACATCAAACGCACACCGCTGAGCGAATTCCGTACACAAAACCGTGGTGGGGTAGGCTCTAAAGGTACCGAAACTCGTGATGCAGACTTTGTAGAGCATATTTATCCTGCAACCATGCATAATACCATGATGTTCTTTACACAGAAAGGTAAGTGTTACTGGCTGAAGGTATACGAAATCCCTGAAGGTACTAAGAATTCAAAAGGTCGTGCCATCCAAAATTTGTTGAATATCGACTCTGACGATGCTGTGAACGCCTATTTGCGTGTGAAGAATCTGAACGACCAGGAGTTTATCAACAGCCATTATGTATTGTTCTGTACTAAGAATGGTATCATTAAGAAAACATTGCTTGAACAGTATTCACGTCCTCGCCAAAATGGGGTAAATGCCATTACTATCCGTGAAGACGATCGTGTAATCGAAGTGCGTATGACAAACGGTGACAATGAAATCATCATTGCCAACCGTAACGGACGTGCTATTCGTTTCCATGAAAGTGCTGTACGCGTTATGGGACGTACTGCCACCGGTGTACGTGGCATGACATTAGATGAAGACGGTCAAGACGAAGTAGTAGGTATGATATGCATCAAAAATCCTGAAGCAGAAACAATCATGGTTGTATCAGAACAAGGATATGGCAAACGCTCGGATATTGAAGATTATCGCAAGACCAATCGTGGTGGTAAAGGTGTGAAAACAATGAATATTACCGATAAAACGGGTAAATTAGTGACAATCAAGTCTGTTACAGATGAAAATGACTTGATGATTATTAATAAATCCGGCATTACCATTCGTCTAAAAGTTGCCGATGTTCGTATCATGGGACGTGCTACACAAGGTGTGCGTCTAATCAACCTTGAGAAACGTAATGACGAAATAGGTTCTGTATGTAAAGTCACTTCAGAAAATGAAGAAGAACTTATAGAGGAGGGGAAAGAAAATATCCCTGAAAGCCCTCAGAACGAGGTAAACAACGAAAATGAAGAATAGACATAATATTAATTTAAATTTTCTACAATCATGAAAAGAGTATTATTTTCAATGGTTTTACTATTTGCCGCAAGCTTTACTTTCGCCCAAGAAAAGAACGTGAAAGAGGCTAAAAGTATTGCTAACGGAGTAAATCCTGACTTTGCCAAAGCAGAGGAACTGATAAATCAGGCTTTAACCAATCCCGAAACAAAAGACAATGCTGAGACATGGGATGTAGCAGGTCTTATCCAAAGAAAAAGAAGTGAGAAAGAAATGGAAAATGCCTATCTGAGAAAACCTTATGACACTCTTCAGGTATATAATAGTGCATTGAACATGTGTAAATTTTACTTCAAATGTGACGAATTGGCACAAATTCCCAATGAAAAGGGCAAAATCAAGAATAAATATAGAAAGCCTAATTCTGCTACAATTTTAGCAGAACGCGGTAATCTGATTAATGGTGGTATACAGTTCTTTAATTTGGCCTCACAAAAGGAGGGCGATGCAGCTAATGAAGACAATAAAAAAGCGTTAGATTTCTTTGCAACATATATTGATATTGCTATCAATCCGATGTTTGAAAAGGAAAATTTATTACAAACAGATACAGTATTACCCCAAATAGCATATTATGCAAGTTTAGCAGCTGCTAAGATGGAAGATTATCCTAGTATTTTGAAGTATGCTCCTTATGCACAAGATGATAAAGAAGTTGGGAAATACGCTATGGAATTTATCTCTACTGCATTAAAAGCCGAAGGTGATACTGTTAAATGGATTGCTTCTTTAAAAGAAGGTATCCAAAAATATCCTGAACATTCATTCTTCTTTGGTCATTTGATTGATTATTATAGCAATAATAACAAATATGACGAAGCTATGCAGTTTGCTGATGATATGTTGGCTAAAGATTCTAACAATACATTCTATTTGTATGTAAAAGGTTACCTTTATCACAATATGAAAGAGTATGATAAAGCTATTGAATTCTATAAGAAAACTATAGAAGTAGATTCTAATTATGCAGAAGCATACTCTAATTTGGGTTTGATTTACTGCTTACAAGCACAAGATTTCTCCGAGAAAGCAACTACAGATATTAATGATTCTAAGTATAAAGAAGACCAAGCTACTCTGAGGACTTTCTATGAAAAAGCAAAACCTTATTATGAAAAGGCAAGAGAACTGAAACCTGATCAAAAAGATTTATGGTTAAATGGTCTCTATAGAGTGTATTATAATTTGCAGATGGGCCCTGAATTCGAAGAAATTGAAAAGCTGATGTAATATTTCTTTCAGTAATAATAAAAGCTTGTTTAGGGACATTCAGTAAATGTCCCTAAAACGTAAGATGGCATATAAAGTCGATAGAGTATAATCACTTTATATGCCATTGTTATTGTCCTTTTTCTGTGTTTTTTACATAATCCTATTATCTTGCTGGACATGACGTTTCGGAAGAAGTCTGATGATCTCTTTTGATTCGTAAGCATCCGGTATTGTTGTGTAACCAACTAATATTTAGTATCTTTACATCAATAAAAAGAGACAGACAATGGATGAAAAAGATATATTGCTCAAGACGATTGAAGGGCTGAATACCTCCATTGCTTCATTGTCTGCCATCAATAAAAAACAAGCAGATTAGAATGAAAAACTGCAGGAACGTATCAAGGAGTTGACGGTCCAGGCCACGTGGTTGAACCGCTAACTTTCCTCTGTCGAATCGAATTTATCCGTAAGTGTCCGATAATCGCATATTTACCAACCATGCTTTTCCCCCTATTTTTGTTCTGATTAAAAAAAATGGAAGATAATGGCAATATCACAAAGCGAAATGCAGGTTCTTTATGCAAGATACCTCAAAAGTGGAATGACATTGGAGGATTTCTGTAAGAAACAACAAGTCACGTATTGGGATATGGTGGAATGGATTAACCAATGGGAAAAGTTACACGGTGAGAAGTTCGTCGAAAACTCAACCGTGACATATCATAGAAGCCAGTCCAGATTGCTAGCCCCATTTTCTGGATCGAAAATCACACCTCAAGCACAAAGGTTGTTCCCGTTGGAGTTTGAAGAGAACGATGTGCCTCTCAGACTGCCGGAAGACAGTCCTGCATTCAGAGCCAGCCTCGAACTGCCAAAACCTGGAACCATCATCAAAGAAGCCAAGCTCACTTTTCCGAGCGGTATGACTATTGACATACCACAGACAACAATCAAGGCGTTAATCCTAATGTCTATCATATATGAAGGGAACTGTATTGGGATTGATTAAGGATATGAAATATTATTTCTGCCAGGAATCGGTGAATATGAGAAAGGGAATTGAAGGGCTTTGTGGTGTTATACGTGGTAGCCTGTTGCGTGACCCTTTCTCGATGGAAGTATTTGTGTTTCTCTCACGGGACAGGAAACTCTTAAAGATTCTCAGATGGAATGACGGGACTTTTGTGCTATATACTGTCAAGTTATACAACAGGAAGCGGGTTAATCCTTCATATCACACGGAATCGGAGTCTTATAAGATGAACTGGAATGACTTTTGGAACCTTATAAGCAACCGAAAAAACTGTTTAAACGGACTTGAAAAAGGTGAATGATTTTATGTGTAAAATCATTATAATTATTTGTGTATTAAATAATTAATTATTATATTTAATACATGAATATAAGTAGCATATACCATAATCTGATGGAGCAGGTACGCAGTAAGGACGCTCAACCAGACTTGAAACAACTTGTTTCAAGTCTGGTTGAAAAAGTCGATTCTTTAGAATCCGAACTGGCGTCATACAAATCGCTCGTAAAGGGAGCAGCTTGATACCATCGGGCTACTGAACAAAAAGATTTTCGGGTACAAAAGCGAGAAAACACATACGGAATCACCTGAAACGGAAAATATTGAGAGTGTACCAAGTTACATCAGAACTAAGCCGGTCGATGACGCACCTGTGAAGAACATACGAAAAAAGATTAAAAGTTCATACAGAAGACCGGAACGGAGGGCTTACAAGGAAATGGAGGAAAGGATTGAAGTGCTTACGCCTGATGCGGAAGAATTGAAGGGTGCAAAATTTGTCCGTTCTGAGAAGACCTTCCGCCTGTATATGATACCGGCGCGGATTGTGAAGGTCATCTATAGGAAGTTCGTCGAATCGGAGAGCAACAATCCGGAACATTCCGGGGAAGCTTTGGATTTTATCGGGAAGATTTACAGGTTGGAAAGGTTCTTCAGGAAGAAGAAGTTTATCCCGGAGAAAATCAGGGAGTACCGGATTCGTTTTACCGTTCCGATATTCAGAAAATTCAAAAGGTTGCTGCGTCCGACAAAACTTGGACTGAACAACTATCTGTTCTTCGGGAATCACAAGAATGCCAAGAGGGGAGCCATTATCTACACCATCGTGGAAAGCTGTAAACTAAACAATGTCAATCTGTTCGAGTATTTAAAGGTAGTGTTCAGCAAGAAACCAGAAGTGGGGGAGACGTATGAAATGTTTCTTCCGAACAAGTGGAAAGTATAAATTGGCTTGTAACTATTCAGCGATTCTTACTGCTGACTTTTTAATAGTGGAAATTGAATATCTCCCAACTCCTTAAAAAATGTATTCGGCTTTGTATTTACTAATAAGAAACCGTATACAGTCATCTTTTGGTTTCCTTTCACTACAAAACCGTCATCGTTTATCATCGGTACATAAATGATAGACCCTTTTTTATATTCTCATCCGTAACAATCTGAAAATCTCTCTTTTTGTTTGAAAACTTAGGCAGCTTCCCATCTTCCTGCAAATTTTTTATTTGCTCTTTTAATGCTATTTTCATCCTGCACAAAAAGCCTCCATTTGTTGTGATTGATGTATATAATTGATGACATCATGAGTTGCCCCTCCAGCTTTTGCCATATTCACTATAGAAATGTAATCATCTGCGGGGTCATTCTTGGCTCGTTTGTTGGCAGATTTCCAAGCACTGTCTTGGCTCGTTTGTTGGCAGATTTCCAAGCACTGTCATGTGACTCTTGAATAACGTAATTAAATCCAATGCACCACCGGGGTTTTCATAATGTAATATTAAACATAATCAAGATATTGGTTAAAAACTATATGTACCTATCAATACATTTCGCCAAATAAGCCATGTCCGACCACTAATCCAGTAGTTTAGAAACTTCGTCGAACATCATTTTCTTTTTCAAGAACATCCTTCAATTGTACGTTAGATTGCCAAAGTAAGTAACTAACCAATTTATCTTCCATGATTTTGAGATTAAAACAAGCAAGAAATCCCAATTGTTATCAGCAATTGGGATTCTATCTCTTCTTAAGCTCGAACAGCCTCTTCAGTCTTACCTGCCATTTCATCTAAAATTTTTAAAGCTCGCTCCAAAACAGTAGTATCATCAATCATAACCAATCCACCATCTGGTCCAGGTTCCAAGTGAATCCCAACACTTTTCCCCTCCTTAAAATTGTGTCCACCGAAGAAATTTCTTACAGTGTCAACATTCAGTCCAAGTTCATCGGCTATTCTATGCATACTACCACTGGGCAATGAGTCTTTAATCTTACGTAATTCATTAAATGTTATTGTTCTCATATTCATAAATTTAATGGTTAATACTCTATACTTTTATTATCACGCTATAAATTTAAGGAAAAAAAAGATAAAACAAACTATTTCTTTATCTTTTTTCAAAAAGAATATTGCCTCTCCCCAAAATAATCATTTTTCAAGTGTACAGAATTATAAGCACAGGGAAGAATCCCCTAAAAACATACAGAAACAGCTCGTATAAACCAATAATACCGCTTTATACGAGCCGTGTTTTAGATATAAGGAGAATTAAATACCCTCTACGGTGGAAGCTGGAACCCACCCTACTTTACCGTCTTCCAAACGAATTTCTTTCCATTCACGCATAGAGTTGTCTTTTATTTCAACTTTACGTCCTTCATGAAGAATGAATAGACTTGTACCACTTTCGCTGGGCGTGCTGCGTACTGTGACACTAGGAGCCAACACTATAGCTTCATTACGATTCATCAGTTCGTCTTTTTGCTGAGCAGCAAACACATTACTCAATATAACAAAAACCAAGAATACTATTCCTGCAATGAATCCCACTTTCTTTCCCATGACCTGTTTTGAAAAGAAAAAGAGATAGAATGAAACGAGTAACAGTATAAAGAATACAATCCCCAACTTAGCCCATGCATCTACGCTAAGACAATTAATCAACGATTTAGTCCAAGATACAAAGAAAACCTCAGGAACTGGAATTACCTTATCGATTGTCTTAGAACGTGCTATCTCCAAATTTGCACGAATATCAGCGTTACCAGGCTCCAACAACAAGGCACGCTCATAATTCAATATAGCTTTTGCCATATCATCTGCCTTATAATAACTGTTGCCAAGATTATAATAGACTTCTGCAGCCTCTCCCTTCTTTAATAGATTCTCATATATTTGAATGGCAGAAGCATAATCATTCCGTATATAGGCGCTGTCACCTTCAGCTTTTGTCACATTGCTTTCTTGTCTTGCAGCAGAGAATTCCGCATGTGAACTGGCAGATATAGAATCATCGGCAGTCTGTAATGTATCTACAGATGCGGAATTCTGCCCATAGGCAGTAATTGCCATCGCTAGACTAAGAGTAAAAAACAATATTTTATTCATTACCATTTCCTCCTGATTAATGTTTTATCGAGTTTTCCATTTTGCTGATAACTTCCAAAGAAGCTGAATATACCTTATCCATAGCCTGGTTATCATCACCCGGAGCAAAGCGGGCAAACTCACAGTTGTTCAATGCATCGAGGAATTCCTTTATCAACGCATCATTCACACCATAATTACGAAGTTCCTCTTCGATATTATCCTTAGACAAACGGGATACCGGAATGTTCAATTTATCACTGATATATCCCCAAAGAGCCTTCAAGACCTCATCATAAAACGCATCTTTCTTATTCTCAGCCAGTAATTTACCAGCTTGCTTCATACGTTTCACCGCCACTTTATTGGCTTTCTTGGTACGCATCTTTGCTACATTTGCATTGGCTGCTATTTGCTTACGATAGATGATAAAAAATGCAATGAATGCAATACCCGGTATCAAATAAAGCAACCAATACATCAACGAACCGAAGAAGAAATCGCCTTTGGGAGACAGAGTAACATTATTCTGCTTGATAAAACGAATATCCTCGTTCAATACTTTCAAATCTTCCTTGCTTGTAAAGTTTGCAATGGTCTGAGCAGCATTACCTGCTCCCTTTTCCACATGTAATTCGTATTCTTCTGTAGTCAACGTTTTATACGAACGGGAATTAATATCAAAATAACTAAATCTTACGGCAGGAATCTTATAAGTTCCGGCATTACGCGGAATTGCCAGATACTCGATGACCTTGCTACCGGAGAGACCCGAATTTGTCAGACGGAATTTACTGTCCACCTTCGGATCATATACTTCAAAATCCTCGGGGAATTTAACTTCCGGATTAGAAAGCAATTTCAGATTGCCGGTACCAGAAATGACAAGTTTGACAGTAACAGCATCATTGGTCTTGACATTTGTACTATTGATAGAAGAAGTTATATTGAACTCTCCCACTCCTCCCGAAAAATCGGCTGGCTTACCTGCCGGCAAAGGTTTTACGTCAATTGTCAGTTGCGGAGTCAAAATTGTCTTCTTGACTTCTACGTAATTGCTTCCTCCATTGAAAAATGCCTCAAACGGATCGGCAACTTGTGTAGCTTTTGCAATGGAAGCGTCAAAGCGTGCAGCATCAATTGTCAGCTTACCGGCTTGTTGCGGGAACAACACAAACTGACGATAGATAGTAGACTGATAATTTCTACCTTTATAATGCTCCAATCTCCATCTTCTATCATTAGGCAATTCTACTTCCTGAGAATGGAATCCTTTGAAGTCAGGCAATTTCACATTATCAAACATACGTAAGTCCACCAAAGTGTATATCTTGTATGTCAGTAGAAAAGCCTCTTGTTCATACACCGTCATCTTACTGGCAGTGGCTGTAATGAACAAATCACTATTCGATACAGATGTTCCGGAAGAAGCGCGGCTGGCAACGTCCCCACTCTGTTTGCCGCCATTTCCAGAAGATGCTCCATTGGCAGACTGATCTGCCGGAAGAACCCTTACTTGTACAGAATTAGAAACCATTTGATTACCATCAGCAGTAATAGTGGCTCCCGGAATGGTAAAATCACCTTCTGCAGTGGCCATTAAAATGTAAGTGAATGTAATGCTGCTGGTTGAAGTCGTCTGTCCATTAATCATCTGCACGCTACTTTGCTGCGAGCGGCTGGGTCCCATCAACACATCAAATCCCTTAATAGAAGGAGCACGAAAAGCCCTCACCTTTTGTGTAGTCACCGTATACGACAGTCTGAACTGGTCTCCTACCGCCACAGCGTCAGGAGCAGACGCAGTAAACGATACCTTGCCATCGGCAAAGGCATTCATACTGACTGCAATCAGTGCTATCCATAAGAAAACTATTTTTCTCATATATTACTTCCTATTATGTTTGTTACCAATCCTTTTCCAAGCGACCTCCTTGAAGTACCTGCTGCTTTTTCACTTTATCTTGCACATCCTTCTCGTCTTGCATGACAGAGTTCAACAGCTGCTCGGCATTTTCCTTAGACATCTCATTATCTTTCTTTTCCGGCTGAGAAGGTTGTTGTTGCTGGTCTTGATTCTGTTGCTGGTCTTTCTGCCGATCCTGCTGTTTATCCTGCTCCTTCTGTCGGTCCTGTTTATCCTGATCTTGATTCTGGTTCTGCTGCTGGTCTTGCAACTGTTTCTGTGCTAAAGCAAGGTTATAGCGCGTTTCATCATCTTTCGGATTATTGCGTAACGACTCCTTATAAGCTTCTACCGCCTTTGCATAATCCTTCTGAGAATGAAAGATGACTCCCATATTATGATAAATCTGTGACAAGTTCGATTTGTCCTTTTCTATCTTGGTTGCTCCCACATATTGCTCCATCGCTTCCTGCAGCTTGTTCTGCTGAGTCAATGTATTTCCCAAGTTAAACATGGAGACCGTTGACTTCGGATTTACCTCCAGAGCCTTCCGGTAGTTCACTTCCGCGTCCACATATATGCTATCCTTAAAAAAACGATTTCCTTTACGGATATAATCGCGTTCCGCCTTCTGTGCAGAAGCTGAAACTGCCACTAACAGCAGCAATACCATTCCAATATACTTTTTCTGTAACATACGCATCATTTCTTATTAGAAAATAAATGAATGTTGCGGAACAGAGGATTCTTGCGCTCCAATATCAACATCTCAGCCAGTAACAACAGCAGGATAATCCATGCCACTGCCTGAAACTGTTCATTGAATTCCGTGTACACCTGTGTTTCCACATCTGCCTTTGCCATCTTGCTGATTTCCTGACTAATCGCTTTCTGTGCACCATTTGTATTGTCTACGCGCACATAAATACCATTTCCTGCCTGAGCAATTTCCTGGCACATCTGCTCATTCAAGCGGGTAACGATTACGTTACCTTCACGGTCACGACGATAATCATTAGTGCCCTCTATTGGAATGGGGGCCCCCTCAGGCATACCTACCCCTAATACATTGACCTGGATACCTTTCTCAGCAGCGGCCTTAGCGGCTTCTACAGCACCACCTTCATGGTTTTCACCGTCGGTGATGACAATAACAGTACGTCCCACTCCTTCCTGAGGGGTGAAACTCCGGGCAGCCAGATTTATTGCAGCTCCAATTGCCGTACCTTGCTTGGAAATCAGCGAAGGGTCGATGGACTCCAAAAACATCTTGGCAGAAATATAATCACTCGTAATAGGTAACTGGGTAAATGCGTCACCTGCAAAAACAATCATACCGACCTTGTCATTTTGCATCTTATCCACCAACTGTGCCACCAGCCGTTTTGCCTTCTGCAATCGGCTTGGCTGTACGTCTTGTGCCAGCATGGAATTGGATATATCCAGCGCAATCATCACTTCCACTCCCTGACGTTTTACCGTCTCCAGTTTGGAACCGAACTGTGGACGTGCCAGCAGTACCGTGAACAATCCGATAGCCGCAAAAAACAACCAAAACTTCACATCCGGGCGGTATTTGGAAACATCCGGCATTAACTGTGCCATCAGTATAGGGTCACCAAACTTACGAATGGCTTTCCTCCTCCGATAATTGGAGTACAAGTAGAAGGCTGCCAATAAAGGCAGTAGCAGCAGCAAGTACAAATATGCAGGTTCTTCAAATCGAAACATATTCTTATTTACTATTTTACAATTTACTATTTTAGTGCAAGCATATCGAAAAGATCCTCTTACGGAATCTTCTTCAATATAGAGTTGCGCAACAGTACCTCCAGCAATACACACAAGAAAGCAGCCAACGCAAACCAGCGGTACTCTTCCTGACGCTTGCTGTATTCTTTTACATTCAATTTTGTTTTCTCCAGCTTGTCTATCTCCTCATACACTTCCTTCAACTTCGAATTGCTGGTGGCACGGAAATAGTTACCTTCCGTTGTTCCGGCAATCTGTGTCAAAGTCTTTTCATCAATCTCGACGGGCATATTGACATATTGCACTGTTCCGCCTACCGGATAAGGATAAGGAGCCATACCATTGGTTCCTACCCCAATAGTATAAACGCGAATGCCAAAGTTTTTGGCTATTTCAGCAGCCGTTAAAGGAGAAATATCACCTTTATTATTGACACCGTCCGTCAGCAGAATAATGACTTTCGACTTTGCCTTGCTATCCTTCAAACGGGTAACGGCATTGGCAATACCCATACCGATTGCAGTTCCGTCTTCAATCAGCCCGCATTTCATATCTTTAAGCAAGTTCAACAATACGGCATGGTCTACTGTCAATGGACATTGCGTAAAGCTTTCTCCTGCAAACAAAGTTATACCTATATTGTCATTCGGACGTCCGTTAATAAACTCTGCCGCCACATCTTTGGCTGCTTCTAACCGATTAGGTTTCAAGTCTTCGGCCAGCATACTGGTAGAAACGTCCATAGCAAGCATAATATCAATACCCTCAATCTCACTGTTCTGCCAGCTATCTGTGGTTTGCGGACGTGCCAAAACAAGGATAATCAGTATCAAGGCAATTATCCGCAGTACAAACGGTACATGCAATAAATAGTTCTTATAGCTTCTAGGAGTATGAGCATACACACGGGCATCCGGAATTTGAAGCGCAGCTTCACTATTCTTCCGCTTCATAATATACCATACTACATAAGGTATAAGCAACAGCAGCAAAAATAAATATTCAATATTGGCAAAAACCATATTTATGTACGATTTAACGATTTACAATTCAGCTTCGTTCCAAACATCCTTCATTTTTCATTCATATATATCTGATTGAAGTCACTTTTTCAGCATTAAGCAAAATAATTATACAACTCCAAACCGATGTATATCAATGAACCCGCAAGGGCTACAGCCAATACCACAATACCTGCTCCTAGCAAAATCTTGGTACGCAAAGAACGTTTCTCGATAATGGTAATCTCAGTAGGCTGCGGCTTGGCATTCTCCTCTTCTTTCTCCTTGGTTTCATTAATAAAGTCAATGGCATTAATCAGGTTAGCGTCATTTTCGTTCATCAACGGATTATGCTTGGCAAATTTCACCAAATCTGCAGTCTGAAACAATTCACGCAAATCAGAAATCGCATCCTTATCTCTTATTTCCAGCAACTTATCTATGATTTCCGTAGAAGTCATTTCTAACGCATTGAAACCAAAACGGTCTTTTATATACATACGAAGAGTATCGGTCAATTCTGTATAATATTCCTTCGGCTCCCCTTTCTGCCATACCTTCTCATTTTTGATACGTTCTATCTCCTGCATGGCCAACTGATGGGGAGGCAGCTTAGGCTCCACCTTCACCTTACGGATAATAGGCTTATTGTCAAAGAAACGCATTATCAGATAGACAAGCAATATCCCTATCGGGATAATCAGCGCACCGCAAGCCATAAGACCATACCAATCTTCCCAAGCAAAAGGTGCTTGCATCACTGTTTTGGGGCCAAAGAACTGTTCCGGATTCTCCGGGTCTAACGGGACATTCACTGAATATACTTTCAAGGCCAACGCTTTCGAGCAATACTTCTCATTATCCACTGTCACCTCCATAGGCGGTAGATAATAAAGAGCCGAGTCGAAAGAAGTAATTGTATACTCTTGAGTTATCAATGCACGCCGGCCATCATTCAGCAGTTGCGTATCCGGCTTGGCCACATCAATGATTTCAACCCCATTCACCAGCGTATCGGTATATACCGGAAATATGGCACGTTTATCGGCATCCAGAGATACTTGAAGCTTTATCCTTGCCTGCTCCCCAATAAGAATCTGCAAAGAGTCAATTGTAGCATCTACCGTTACCGACTGGGCTGCTACCCTTCCCGAGCATGCTATTAATAACGCTATCAGAAATAAATATCTTTTCATTTTCCGATTAATTTCGTTTCGCAAACAAATTCATTAATGCCTTGACATAATCTTGGTCGGTACGTACCGACACATTGTCAACATTACTCTTGGTAAACGTTTCATTCAATTCCGCCTGCTTGTTCACCCACCAATCATGATGGGCACGACGCACAGCACGCGAGGAGGTGTCGAACCACTGCTCGTGTCCCGTCTCGGCATCCCTAATCTTCATCAGTCCCACAGATGGCAATTCTTCCACACGACGGTCGTATACCTGAACGGCAACCAAGTCATGCTTACGATTGGCAATGGTCAAGGCGTTCTTGAAACTTTCTAGGTCTATGAAGTCCGACAGGATAAAAGCCGTACAGCGACGCTTCATTACGTTTGTCAGATACTCCAATCCCAGACGAATGTTAGTCCTCCGGCTTTCCGCATGAAAATCTATCAATTCGCGGATGATATAAAGTATATGCTTACGTCCCTTCTTGGGCGGAATAAACTTTTCAATTCGGTCAGAAAAGAAGATGACACCAATCTTATCATTGTTCTGAATGGCCGAAAATGCAAGTGTTGCGGCAATTTCTGTCACCATATCCTTCTTCATCTGCTTTACCGTACCGAATTCCAAACTACCGGAAACATCTACCAGCAACATCACAGTCAATTCGCGCTCCTCCTCAAACACCTTGACGTAAGGCTTATTGAAGCGGGCGGTCACATTCCAGTCGATGTCACGTATGTCGTCGCCAAACTGATACTCACGCACTTCGGAGAATGCCATACCTCTACCCTTGAAGGCTGAGTGATACTGCCCGGCAAAGATATTGTTGGACAATCCACGCGTTTTTATCTCAATCTGACGGACTTTCTTCAAAAGTTCTGTTGTTTCCATTGATTTATTTTAATAATCTCATTTAAGCACACAAGCGCAATTTAGTTTATAACAGAAACTTCCCTATGAAAAAGGGGGGGAGGTTTTGAATGCTCAAACCTAAGGCTTATGACGCTAAACCTCAGGTCCAGGACTATAAACCTCAAGTCTACGAAAACCTTTATTATGCGTTAGGGCACTTCAACCTTATTCAGTATCTTGCTGACGATTTCATCAGATGTCATATTGCTGGCTTCTGCCTCGTAAGTCAAGCCGATACGGTGGCGAAGTACGTCGTGTGCCACAGCGCGCACATCCTCCGGAATGACATAACCGCGGCGCTTGATGAACGCGTAGCTACGGGCAGCCAGGGCCAGGTTGATGGAGGCACGGGGCGAACCGCCGAAACCAATCATGTCTCTCAGCTCTTTCAGATTGTACTTCTCCGGATAACGGGTGGCAAATACAATATCGACAATATATTTTTCGATTTTCTCGTCCAAATATACCTGGCGAACCACCTTGCGGGCTTCGATAATTTCGTCAGCTTTCAGGATTGGCTTCACGTTGAACTTTTCTCCGTTGATATTCTGGCGGATAATCAGTTTCTCCTCTTCCAGTTTCGGATAGTCAATTACGACTTTCAGCATGAAACGGTCCACTTGCGCTTCGGGCAGCGGATAAGTACCTTCCTGCTCAATAGGATTTTGCGTGGCAAGCACCAAGAACGGCTTGGGCAACCCGAAAGTTTCATTGCCGATAGTAACTTGACGTTCCTGCATGGCTTCCAGCAAAGCACTCTGTACTTTGGCGGGAGCACGGTTGATTTCATCGGCCAAAACAAAGTTTGCGAAAACCGGACCTTTTTTTACTTGAAACGTTTCATCCTTTTGACTGTAAACCATTGTACCTATTACATCGGCAGGCAACAAGTCGGGCGTAAACTGAATGCGACTGTATTGTGCATCAATCAGCGAAGAAAGTGTCTTGATAGCCAAAGTCTTTGCCAAACCGGGCACACCTTCCAACAATACATGTCCATCAGACAACAAACCAATCAACAACGACTCTACCAGATGCTTTTGTCCTACAATGACCTGGTCCATACCTGTGGTAAGATTGGTAACGAAAGCACTTTGTCTTTCAATCCGCTCATTCAGTTCGCGGATGTCAATTGTTTCAGCCATAAATCAATCTATTTTTTAATGTTTAATTTCCTCATTTATCCGGTTTTTAACCGGTAATCATTTTTTTAGCTCCCAAAAGTACAGGAATAAATTAACCATACCAACTAATTTTTATTAAAAAAACTATGCGAAGCCCTTAGATTAAACTACTTTCATAGAGTTTAGTATTTAACAAAAAAAGAAGCAGCAATTTTTTTACTGCTTCTTGGCCAGTTTCGGTATCTTGATAGTGGTACCATAAGGCACATTATCCGGATTCTTGATTACGTCGGGATTATGCTTCACGATATAAGGCCAAAGAGCTTTTGTTCTGTAAAAACGAAGTGCCACCCTAGTCAGCGTTTCTCCTTCCTTGATGGTATAAGTGGTTTCTGTTCCCACAATCGTATACCCCACAGAATCCGGTTTAAACGGTACAACTGTCTTTTTCTGCTCTTTTTTAGGAGCAAAAAACTGTGCTTGTACATTTTCTTCGGGAGTCTTTTTAAGCGCAGCGGTTGTTGCAGCAACAGTTTCTGCCACAGTATCTGTCCGGGCAGGAACTACAACATTTTTAAAAACAATACTGTCTGTCAAAGCAATATTGTCTTTACCGGTAAGAACATTCGCCTTTTTAGTAACAGATTCCTTTACATCTGAATCTGCAACTTCTTTTACAAGAAGGTTTGTCGCAAATTTGTCAAGCAAGTCCGGATAATACATGAAAGCTACAGCACCACCACACAATAACACTACAAAAATAACGATGCCTATAAAATATTTCATAGTCGAAGAATCTGCCATATCTTTTACCACTGCCTCAGACGGTTTCAGCTCAGTAGCAGCTATATTTTCAGGTATTGCTTCCGGTTCAGTTTTTTCCGGTTTCTCCTCTTCAACTTCCGATTCTGGCTCGACTAACGGTTCTTCCACTAAAGCAGCCTCTTCCGCCACCGCTTCTTTTATTGTAATTTCATCTTCTACGATTACAGTTTCTTCTTCAACAGCAAGTTCAACCTTCTCCTTTACCTCTTGTTCCGGAGTCTTGATTTCAATATCTTCATCATCTTCACTGTCATTTTCCTGCAAAGTATCCTCAAGCACTGTAGCGTCATTCAAAACTACAGTTTCAAAATGCGAAAATGGTCTATTGACAATATCTTTCAAAGCCGGTTCTGGCGTAAACGACACTTTTGTATGCCCTTGTATCTCAAACCTTTCCCCCGTATTCACATTAACGCTTTCACGACTCCCGACATCTATCAGCTTGAAAGTCCCCAAACCTCGTATCTTCACATACTTGTCCTTCTCCAATGACTCCTCAATCAGCTGGAAGAATTCTTTCACAAAACTATCCGCATTCTTCTTGCTCATGCCATGCCTTTCAGCCAGCGTGTCTATCAGATCTTGTATGTTCAGTTTCTCATTCATATACGGGAGATTTTTAAAAGCCAGTTACTTAAACTTATCCTTCAATAATGTACTCGGCTTATAAGTCAACACCAATTTAGGAGGTACCAACATACGCTGCTTTGTAGTCGGATTCACTGATATACGCTCTGCCTTCTTTTTCACTTCGAATGTGCCGAAGCCTTGTATAGAGATAATATTCCCCTCCTCCAACTGTCGTGTCATATCCGACAGCAATGAAGCAACCAACTCAGAAGTATCTTTCAATGTATATCCTAACCTCCGCGACAATTCAGAAGTAAACTCTTTGTTATTCAAAATGTAAGCTTTTAAATTGAACTTCAGTGCTATATTAGCAAATCTTCTTCACATATGCAAGAAGATAAGGAAAATTCTTTAAATTATTCGCCCAAAAAGGTCGAAATCATCGGAATTAATTATCTCTACATGGTAAAAGTTACCTATATGTAATGTTTTGTCTCCACGTTCAATCAGAACCTCTGGATCCACTTCAGGAGAATCAAATTCTGTACGTCCGATATAATATTCACCTTCAAGCCGGTCAATGATTACTTTCATCCGCCTGCCTACTTTTTCAGCACTCAGCTCCCCTGAAATGCCTTGTTGAATAGACATTAACTCATCCAGGCGCGCTTGCTTCACTTCTTGGGGAATAGAATCCTTGTATTCGGCAGCAGCATATGTCCCTTCTTCTTCCGAATACGCAAAAGCCCCCATTCTATCGAAACGAACTTTATGGACAAACTCTTTCAGTTCCTCAAAATCAGTTTCTGTTTCTCCCGGATGCCCCACCATCAGTGTAGTACGGAGATGGATACCGGGAACCTCCTCACGGAATTGTTCTATCAACTTATAAGTCTCAGCCTTCGTCACATGGCGGCGCATCCTTTGCAGCATATTGTCGCTGATATGTTGCAGGGCAATATCCATATATTTACATACATTGTCACGTTCGCGCATCACACGAAGCAAATCAGCCGGGAAATGCGCCGGATAAGCATAGTGCAAGCGTATCCACTCCACTCCGGGAATATCCGAAATCCGCTCAACAAGCTCGGGCAACATTTGCTTCTTGTATAAATCCACTCCATAATAGGTCAACTCCTGGGCTATAACTTGGAATTCCCTTACACCACATGCAACCAGATATCTCACCTCACCAAGTATCTCCTCCATCGGGCGTGACACATGTCGTCCCGTAATGATGGGAATAGCACAATAAGAACATTTACGGTCACACCCTTCGGATATCTTCAAATAGGCATAATGCTTTGGAGTGGTCAGTGTACGCTCTATGTGCAACTCGTCATGATAGGCCTTTCCCAAATCCTGCAACAATTCTTTCCAATTGAATTTACCATAGAATTTATCCACCTGGGGAATTTCAACGGCCAATTCTTTCAGATAACGTTCCGAAAGACAACCCATTACATAAAGCTTTTCCAAGTTTCCTTCCTCCTTGGCCTGCGCAAATTCCAGAATCATATTAATGGATTCCTCTTTGGCATCACCGATGAAACCGCAAGTATTGATTACGACAATCTGTCCTTTTGGCCTTTCCGCATCATGTGTCACATAGAATCCCTCTTCTTCCAACTGGCGCATCAAATGTTCCGAATCCACTAGGTTTTTAGAACATCCTAAAGTAATGATATCTATAGTCTTCCGTTTCATGCATTCTCCCCAAACAGTGAATCAACAAATTCCTTTTTACGGAACACCTGCAAATCTTCCACTCCTTCACCCAATCCAATATATTTAACCGGAATCTTAAACTGGTCTGAAATGCCGATGACTACGCCACCCTTGGCTGTTCCGTCCAACTTTGTAACAGCCATTGCCGTAACCTCTGTTGCCAGAGTGAACTGCTTGGCTTGCTCGAATGCATTCTGTCCGGTTGAGCCATCCAACACAAGCAACACTTCATTCGGAGCATCAGGGACAACCTTCTTCATCACATTCTTGATTTTCGTCAGTTCATTCATCAAACCGACTTTATTATGAAGGCGTCCTGCCGTATCTATAATTACTACATCCGCATTATTGGCAGTTGCAGAATTCAGTGTGTCAAAAGCGACTGAAGCTGGGTCGGCACCCATTTTCTGCTTCACAACAGGCACGCCTACCCGTTCACCCCATATTACCAACTGCTCCACTGCAGCAGCACGGAAAGTATCGGCAGCACCCAGATAAACAGATTTTCCGGCTTTCTTGAACTGATAAGCCAGTTTACCAATCGTAGTGGTCTTCCCTACACCATTGACGCCCACTACCATAATGACGTATGGTTTCTTAGCAATCGGTGCTTCAAAGTCATCCACATCCTCCGAATTATTCTCCGTAAGCAACGCTGCGATTTCATCACGTAAAATATGATTCAGCTCAGTGGCATTCATATATTTGTCTGCTGCTACACGCTTTTCGATACGTTCAATAATTCTCAGTGTCGTTTCCACGCCCACATCCGAAGTTATCAACACCTCTTCCAAATTATCCAATACTTCATCATCAACTTTTGACTTTCCTGCCACGGCACGTGCAATCTTGCCAAACACACTTTCTTTGGTCTTAGATAATCCTTTATCTAATGTTTCCTTTTTTTCCTTGGAGAAAAAACTAAAAAATCCCATACATTAATTATTTTTATGCAATCTATTTTCGCATTCCCTGTAAAGATATTGCAAACCGAATATAGAATAAAAATGAACTCGTTCATTTCTTATGCTAAGGTGCAGCCTATCTTCGCATTTTCAGCAAAGATATAACAAAACTGACGAATATTAAAAACTTCATCCTCTTTTTAATTGAGTAGAAGGAAAACTAAGTAGTTTTCCAATCTCTCACATCACCGTACATGCCGTTCGGCATACAGCGATTCCTATTCGGGGCACCCATTTGAGATAGCAGTCCATTAGGAACACATATCCAGTCCTACGCAACCTATCATTAGACATTGCGGAGGTTACAAGTCGGCTTTTTCCCACACACTAATAACCATACCGGGCATACACAAAGAATCCCCTTACCGGAAAACCGACAAGGGGATTTTTATAATCCATCAGCGCTTTACAGCCACTGTATTTATCTTATTTCTTAAAGAAGTTCTGAACATCTTCATTACGGACCATCTGTTCATCAAAGATGTAAGCACCAGTCTTAGGAGACTTCACCATTTTGATAACCTTTGTATAAGAACGTCCTTCTTTACTTCCTTCGTGCAAGGTTGCTACCGCTTTCTTTGCCATAAGTTATAGATTTATTATTTGATTTCTTTATGTACTGTTACTCTCTTCAAAATCGGGTTATATTTCTTCAACTCCAATCTCTCTGTGGTATTCTTTCTGTTCTTCGTCGTAATATAACGAGAAGTACCCGGCATACCGCTATCTTTGTGTTCTGTGCATTCCAGAATCACCTGTACTCTGTTACCTTTTGCTTTCTTTGCCATAATCAGTATTCTCCTCTACTTTAGCCAATAACTTTAATGCTTTTCCAATCACAATAACCTTTAGCTACCGCATCTTTCAAAGCAGCGTCCAGTCCTTTCTTATTAATAACGCGCAAACCATTAGCGCAAATGCTAAGGCTGATCCAGCAATCCTGCTCTACATAGTAGAACTTCTTGTTAAACAAGTTCAAATCAAAGGTTCTCTTCGTTCTTCTCTTTGAGTGTGAAACATTGTTGCCAATCATGGCCTTCTTTCCGGTAATTTGACAAATCTTTGACATTTCTATCTTAATTTTATAGTTTTCTTTTTTGCCTATTTCAAACAGAGCGCAAAGTAAGCACTTTTATCGTTACCAAACAAGTTTTTCCTAAAATAATTCACTGTATAATAGTATTTTTTCCTCATTTCAATCTCTCATAAAGCAACATAAGGGCATTTTGAATTGCTTTTTTCACATTTCCCTTTCTTCCCTCGTCTCCCTCCTGCTTCATGGTAACGATTTCATTTTTATAGGCAGCAGCTATCCACACTGTGCCCACCGGCTTTTCCGGAGTTCCGCCTCCAGGACCTGCAATGCCGGAAGTAGCCACTGCACAATCTGTTTTCAGCGTTTTCATCGCACCTTTCACCATTTCTGTAACAGTTTCGCGGCTTACCGCTCCATATTTTTCCAATGTTTCGGCAGACACATGCAACAAAGACATCTTTATTTCATTGGAATACGCCACTATACCACCATTAAAGTATTCCGAACTGCCAGGAATAGAAGTTATCAAAACAGCAATTCCCCCGCCCGTACAACTTTCTGCGGTAGAAAGGAACAATTTCTTTTCTTTCAGCAGCTCTCCAACCTTTTCTTCCAACTTCATACCTTATATATTATTATATACTTATCCTAAAGTAACACGCGAATAAGCAGGTGCCTCCATTGGACAAAAATCTTTGTCCAGATATTTAAAGTATCCTGTAATGGCAATCATGGCGGCATTATCTGTCGTATAGCTGAACTTCGGAATAAATATCTTCCAGCCATATTTCCCTGCATGCTCACGAAATGCATTACGTAATCCATTATTAGCGGAGACGCCTCCTGCCACAGCCACTTCCTTTATCTTATATTGCTTGGCGGCTTTACGCAACTTGTCCATCAAGATATCCACAACAGTAGCCTCTAACGAAGCTGCCAAATCCGTCTTATGATGCTTGATAAAATCGGGATTTTCCTTTATCCAGTCACGCAAAGAGTAGAGAAATGAAGTCTTCAATCCACTGAAACTATAATCCAGCCCCGGAATATGCGGCTTGCTGAACGAGAAGGCTTTAGGATTACCCTGACGGGCCAGCTTATCAATAATAGGACCACCCGGATACCCCAATCCCATTACCTTCGAGCATTTGTCAATTGCCTCGCCTGCAGCGTCATCAATCGTCTGCCCCAGAATCTCCATATCATTATAAGCCTTCACTAAAATAATTTGCGAATTACCACCGGAAACCAGCAAGCAAAGGAAAGGAAACTCCGGCTGCACATTATCTTCACCTTCTACTTTAATAAAATGAGCTAACACATGTCCATTCAAATGATTAACATCAATCATAGGAATACCTAATGAACGGGCGAACCCTTTGGCAAAAGATACCCCCACCAACAAAGACCCCATCAATCCCGGTCCACGAGTAAAGGCCACAGCATTCAATGCCTCTTTGGTTACTCCGGCGCGTTTCAATGCCTCATGCACTACCGGAACTATATTTTGTTGGTGCGCACGGGAAGCCAGTTCAGGCACTACCCCACCATATGCTTCATGCACAGCTTGGCTGGCCACCACATTCGAAAGCAGATAGCCATCTTTGATGACAGCTGCAGAAGTGTCATCACAAGAAGATTCTATTCCCAAGATTATTGTACTCATAATGTTTATTTACGTTTAAACGCTGCAAAAGTAGTGATAAAAGTACGATTCATAACGTATTATTTCATATTTTTGTGGCGAGATTATAAAAATTAACCGCCTATCAGAAAGCTAAAAAAAACAGTACGCTGGGTACTCGGTATTGTATTGGGCCTGTATATCGGTACCATCATGTTGCTGAACATTCCATATGTTCAGCGGCAAATGTCTGTATTTGTTGCCAATGAACTGGCTTCCATGCTGGACAGCAAGATTTCCATTGGGCGAATAAACATAGGATTGCTGAACCGCATCATCATCGACGACCTGCTCCTGAATGACCTGTCCGGTAAAGAAATACTGAAGGTGACCCGTCTTTCTGCCAAATTCGATATTCTCCCCCTATTCAGCGGCAAAATATCCATCAGTAATATACAATTGTTTGGATTTAACATCAATCTGAGCAAGCAGACTCCCAAGGATAAACCTAATTTTCAGTTTGTACTTGACGCATTCGCATCCAAAGATACGGTTCAAAAGAAAACCAATCTGAATCTCCGTATCAATTCCTTACTGATACGTCGCGGAAAGGTTTCGTATGATGTTCTGTCTGAAAAAGAGACTCCGGGAAAGTTCAATCCACAGCATCTCCGCTTGCGCAACATTATTGCAAACATCTCCCTAAAAGCATTGCAAAATGATTCTATTAATGCCGCCATCAAGCGTCTGAGTATCGAAGAGGAGCACTCCGGATTTGAATTGAAGAAACTAAGCCTAAAGGTTATCGGCAACAACCAACGGATGAAAATCGAAAATTTTGCCATTGACCTCCCCAACACCTCTTTGGCAATGGATACTATACACATGGATTATGACAACCTGGGGGCTTTTAACAATCTTGCCCAAGATGTACGTTTCTCATTCCATTTGCTACCCTCTCAAATTGCCTTGCAGGATTTATCGGCTTTTGTTCCGGCTTTTAGTTCCTTCAAGGAGAAATTGCAAGTAGAGGTACAGACGGACGGTACCATCAATCAACTGAATTGTCCACACCTTTCCGTCTCTGTCAGAAATCATTTTTATCTGAGGGGAGACGTATCTCTGCAAGACCTTTCCCATCCGGAAAGTGCTTATATATTCGGCAATTTGTCCAATTTGTACGTAGATCCGGAAGGAATGGCCTTCCTTGTTCGGAATTTCAGCAAGAACTATAATGGAGTACCTCCAGTCCTGCAACACTTGGGAACGGTTTCCTTCCGTGGAGAAGTCTCGGGCTACTTCACAGACCTCGTAACTTACGGACAAGTACGCACCGACATCGGAACCATCCAAACTGACGTAAAACTAAGTTCTAACAAAGATAAAGGTTATTTTGCCTATTCCGGTGCAATAAAAACAAAGGAATTCGAACTTGGCAGGATGTTGGGTAACAATAAACTCGGCAAAGTAACCTTTAACCTGGATGTCAACAGTAATCATTACGAAAACCAATACCCGTCTGTCATATTGAAGGGATTGGTTACCTCCATTGATTACAGCGACTACACTTACGAGAACATCACCTTGGATGGAGAATACAAGCAGGGAGGTTTCACAGGAAAAGTCGCCTTGGATGACACCAATGGTACTGTTATTTTGAACGGTACTATCAATACCGCCAGTCGGATACCTACTTTCAATTTTCAGGCAAACATCGACAAATTTCGTCCTCATGCCCTACATCTGACACCCAACTATGAAGATGCGGAAATATCAGTCAAGGTCAAAGCTGACTTCACCGGTGGTTCCATTGACGAGATGAACGGTGAAATCAACGTTGACAGCTTACTGTTCGCAGCTCCAGAAGCACAATACTTTCTGGACAATCTGAAGATATCTGCCATAAGGAAAAGCAAAGACCGGAAACAGCTGACCATCCAATCCAATTTTCTCCAAGGTAGCATAGAAGGAGACTATTCTTATCGTACCTTGCCTGCCAGTGTACTGAATATCATACAGCGTTATATCCCCGCCCTGATTCTGCCAGACAAGAAACCCATAGAAACTGAGAATAATTTCCATTTCGACATGCACATTTACAATACGGAACTACTCTCCACCGTCTTTCAGATTCCGATAAAAGTATATACCCATTCCACTATTAAAGGATACTTCAATGACAAGGCACAGCGGCTCCGCGTAGAAGGCTATTTTCCCCGTCTCCGCTATGAGAACAAATTCATTGAATCAGGAATGTTCCTTTGCGAGAATCCCAGTGACCAATTCCATACGCGCCTACGTTTCAACAACCGCAAATCAAATGGCGCAGTCAATATAGCCTTAGAAGCGCAAGCCCAGAACAACAGCATACAGACCACGCTGAATTGGGGTAACAGTAGCACTGTAACCTACAGCGGGAAACTTGCCGCTGTCGCCCATTTCATCCGTGAACAGAAAGAAGCAAATGAAAGCAAGAGAGACTTAAAAACCGTCATTGATGTTCAGCCCACCAACGTAATACTGAACGATACACTGTGGGATATACATCCTTCTCAGGTCGTATTCGACTCCGGCAAAGTGTACATCAATGATTTTTACTTTAGCCATAAAGACCGGCACTTGCGTATCAATGGTATCGTTTCACCACAACCCGAAGATACTGTACGTCTGGATTTGAAGGAAATTAACATTGGTTATGTATTCGACATTGCAGACCTCGGAGTCAATTTCAAAGGAGAAGCCACCGGTCCGGCTTTCGCTAGCGGAGTACTGGAAAAGCCCGTCATGAGTACCGACTTGTTTATCCGCAACCTCGGGCTGAACGAAGGATTGTTGGGTGATGCCAATATACACGGAGAATGGCACCACGATGTGAAAGGCATCTATCTCGATGCCCATATCCGGGAGAAAGACATTGCCAAAAGCCATGTGTATGGCTATGTCTATCCCCTGAAACCCACCAGCTCATTAGACCTCCAGATTGAAGCGGGCGGCACCAACCTGAAGTTTATACATCATTATATGAGCAGCATCACGCCCGAATTCAACGGACGTGCCACCGGACATGTACATTTCTATGGCAAATTCAAGGCTCTTACCATGGAAGGACGTATATTTGGCGATGCCTCCATGAAGGTAGACGTGCTCAACACCACTTTCTCCGTCAAAGACAGCATCTACATCGAACCCGGCGGATTGACCTTCCGCAACAACCGCATTTTCGACACGCAAGGGCATCAAGGCAGCATGAGTGGCTATCTGCACTATCAGCATTTCAAGAACCTGGAGTACCGTTTCAATTTCAATGTCAACGACATGCTGGTGATGAATACCAAAGAATCACCAGACTACCCCTTCTATGGTACCGTCTATGGTACGGGAAATGCCACTATTGCCGGTAACGCCCAAGATGGCGTGAACATTGACGTTGCAATGACCACCAATCGTAACACCTCCTTTACATATATAAAGGATAATGTTTCTACAGCAGTCAGCAACCAGTTCATCAAGTTTGTGGACAAGACACCACGCCGTGCCATACAAGACTCTGTCCGCCTTTCCGACTACGAGATTGCTCAAAAGGAAATTGAGGAAGAGAAAGAGAACGACACTGATATCCGGCTGAATCTCTTGGTAGACGCCACTCCCGACGCCACCATGAAGATTATTATGGACCCTATGGCCGGCGACTATATCAGTGGACGGGGAACCGGAAGTATCCGTACTGAGTTCTTCAATAAAGGAGATGTAAAGATGTTCGGCAGTTACCGGATAAGCCAGGGAGTCTACAAATTCAGCCTGCAAGAGGTCATCCGGAAGGACTTTATAATCAGAGATGGAAGTACCATTACATTCAACGGCTCGCCACTGGATGCCACTCTGGACATAAAGGCAGGCTATACGGTCAACTCAGCATCCTTAAATGACTTGATGCCCAACGAGGCAACCTCCGGCTACATCAGCCAGACAAATGTAAAAGTGAACTGCATGATGGACCTTACCGGACAATTGACTTCACCTGATGTAAAATTCGACATCGAACTGCCCAACGAACGCGATGAAGTGCAAGCCATTGTCCGAAACTATATTCCTACCGATGAACAAATGAACATGCAGATACTCTATCTGCTGGCTATCGGCAAGTTCTATACCCCGGAAAACTTGGGAGCCACCCAGAATTCGAATATGATGTCCAGTGTTGTTTCATCCACCCTTTCCGGACAGTTGAATAACGCTTTGTCGAACATTCTCGATATCAATAACTGGAACTTCGGTACCAATTTCAGCACCGGAGAAAGAGGCTGGACAGACGTAGAGTTCGAGACCATGCTTTCAGGACAATTATTGAATAACCGACTACTTATCAATGGTAATTTTGGTTATCGTGACAATCCGATGGCAAACACCAATTTTGTGGGAGACTTTGAAGCGGAATGGCTCGTCAACCGTTCCGGAGACATCCGCTTGAAAGCGTACAACGAAACGAACGACCGCTACTATACCCGGACAAATCTGACGACACAAGGTATTGGCATTATCTTCAAAAAAGATTTCAACAAATGGAGTGAGCTCCTTTTCTGGAACAAATGGAAACTCAACCGGTTGAGAAAGGAACAAGAAGTAAAACACAATACTCTATCCACTGATAAAATAAACACAGAACAGCAGATACCCGAGGCACAATCAAAACGGAAAAGGAAGCAAAAGTAAGATTGACGTTTTCACTTGTCCACATTGAAGGTTGTAGAATAAGCAAACAGACTAGAATTCAGTATTTTAACATGGCTACACCCTTTGCGCCTGAAGGTGTAGCCATTACTCTACGATGGTATAGGTATTCAAGGCAAAGGGTGTAGCTATAAAAATATATCAGAAAGGCAGTGGGCCGTCTGCCCCCATACCTCCAAACGGGTTGTCTGTCTGTAACGGAAAGTCGCTAGCCGATGGGGGCGGCGGTGTGGCCGTACTTCCAATAGGCGCATTCATACGTGAGCCGAATGTAGCTCCTCCACCCTCTGTCGGAGGTGGGATAACCATATCATCCTCCGGGTTCTGGAAACGGGTGTACTGCCCGATAAATCTCAGACGCACATCCCCTACGGCACCGTTACGATGCTTTGCAATGATGATTTCTGCCATACCACGCAAATCACTGCCATCGGCAGAAGTATAAATCTTGTAATATTCGGGACGATGGATGAAGCACACCATATCAGCATCCTGCTCGATGGCACCAGATTCACGAAGGTCACTCAACTGGGGACGCTTGCCTTCTTCGCCTTCACGGTTTTCCACACCACGGTTCAACTGCGACAGAGCGATGATGGGAATGTTCAGCTCCTTGGCCAGCCCCTTCAATGAACGCGAAATGGTACTAACTTCTTCCTGACGGCTACCAAAAGACATTCCGCTTGCATTCATCAACTGAAGGTAGTCGATGATGATAACCTTCACTCCATGTTCACGTACCAGACGCCGTGCCTTTGTACGGAGTTCGAATACCGACAAAGAAGGCGTATCGTCCACATAGAGCGGAGCATCCAGCAAATCACGCAGTTTGTAATCCAACTGCTGCCATTCATAGTCTGCCAACTGACCGCTCTTGATTTTTTCACTCGGAATCTCGCACACGTTAGATATCAGACGGTTCACCAACTGCACGTTACTCATTTCAAGCGAGAAAAGCGCTACAGGATTGCGAAAATTCACGGCAATGTTTTTCGCCATGGAAAGTACGAATGCCGTTTTACCCATGGCAGGACGGGCTGCAATAATAATGAGGTCGGACTTCTGCCATCCGGAAGTCATCTTGTCAAGTTTGGTATACCCACTTTCCAAACCACTCAAACCATCGGTACGGGCAGCAGCTTTCTGAATCAAATCATAGGCTTCGGCAATAACCGGATTAATCTGCGTGTAATCCTTCTTCATGTTCTGCTGGGAAATCTCGAACAGTTTTCCTTCAGCCTCCTGCATCAAATCATCCACGTCCAGCGTCTCGTCAAAAGCCTTGCTCTGGATATTGCTGGTAAAAGTAATCAGTTCACGTGCCAAAGCTTTCTGTGCAATAATACGTGCATGATATTCGATGTGTGCGGAAGATGCCACCTTACTACTGAGTTGGGTAATATAGAACGGTCCTCCCACTTCTTCCAGTTCTCCCCGCTTGGAAAGCTGCTCCTTCACGGTGAGGATGTCGACCGGCTTCTGATTCACTGCCAAATCGGTAATGGCGGAATATATCAACTGATGTCTATGCTCATAGAATGACTCCGGACGAAGGATTTCACTTACCAGCGAATAAGCGTCCTTCTCAATCATCAAGGCTCCTAAGACAGCTTCTTCCAGCTCCGGTGCTTGCGGCTGAATACGTCCGTAGTCTGTTACGGGCTGTGGTGTCTTTCCTTTCGGAGTGCGAGATGTTCTTCTTTGTTCTGCCACTTTAAAAATTAAAAATTAAAAATTGAAAATTAAATGAACTTCCCTTTTGGAAAGGGGAAGCAAAGATAAGCGAATTTATTTATAGGCGGTAAATAAATCATTGTTAAGTTTTCAATCTACTATGAACAGAAATCACTAACTTTGTCTTCGGAAACTGCCTCACAGCTTTCCTTTTTTAATTTTAAATTATTAATTATCAATTATCAATGCCATGCTGACTTTTCCAAATGCCAAAATAAACCTGGGACTGAATATCACAGAGAAACGTCCGGACGGATACCATAATCTGGAAACCATTTTCTATCCGGTTCCCATAGAAGATGCTTTGGAAATAAATATTTTGAATGAAGGAAACGGAAAGTTTCGTCTGCATCAGGCAGGTCTGGAAATTGAGGGAGAAGCGGAGAGTAACCTGGTAGTGAAAGCCTACAAGTTGCTGGATGACCGGTTCAACCTTCCTCCGGTAGAGATTCATCTCTTCAAGCATATTCCCTCGGGAGCCGGACTGGGTGGCGGCTCGGCTGATGCTGCCTTCATGCTGAAACTTCTGAATAATAAGTTTGAACTCGGACTACCGGATGACACTCTGGAAGAGTATGCCGCCAAGCTGGGTGCCGACTGTGCCTTCTTCATCAGAAACCGTCCGACTTACGCAGAAGGTATCGGAAACATTTTTTCTCCCCTTCCTCTATCACTGAAAGGATACCAGATATGGTTGGTGAAACCGGACATATTCGTCTCTACGCGGGATGCCTTTGCAAAAATAAAACCGCATCATCCGGAAATGTCTCTGAAAGAAATAGCCCGATTACCCGTAGAAGAATGGAACGGACGAATGGTCAATGACTTCGAAGAAAGCGTATTCCCCCAATTCCCGGCTATCGGAGAAATTAAGAAAGAGATGTACCGACAAGGAGCTGTATATGCCTCCATGAGTGGTTCAGGGTCATCTGTTTACGGATTATTCAAAGAGGATGCCGTATTGCCGGAAGTGGATTTCGGAGAAAAAGTTTTTGTATACAAAAGCCAGTTCGCTGATATTTAAAAATATATCAACACAACGTACTGATTCCCGGAAACAAAAGTACATCCAGGTTGTTCTTACAGAAAGTTAAAAACAACCTAGATTGTGAAAGAACTAAGAGATTGATGATTTGTCGATGACATCTACTACTCACCAACAAATCACCAAATTATTCATCACCAATCATTAATACACCTCTATCTTATCTGCAATATGCTTCGCTTTGTCGCGCAGCGTGTCAAGGTCACTGCCAAGAGGTGCATAACACAGCACTACACCCATACGACGGTTTACGCGGGTAGTAGGCTTGCCGAAAATACGCAGATAAGTATCCTCTTCTTTCGTAACCTCTTCCATACCGCGATAGTTGGGACGTTCTTGGCTAGCTATCGGAGAGAGGATGACTGCACTGGCTCCTATACGCTCCTGCTTGATGCCAGGAATAGGCAGACCGAGCACCGCACGGCAGTGCAATTCAAACTCATTCAGATTCTGCGTTCCGGCCAAGGTTACCATACCTGTATCGTGCGGACGTGGAGAAAGTTCGGAGAAATAGACACCGTTCTCATGGCTGAGAAAGAATTCCACTCCCCACAATCCGGCGCCGGTCAAGGCACGGGTCACCTTCTCTGCCATATCCTGCGCCTCCTTCAGATGGGCAGGGTCAATATGGGCAGGCTGGAAACTTTCACGATAGTCTCCACCTTTCTGTACATGGCCGATAGGTGGACAAAACAAAGTCGGGCCATTCTTCTGCGTTACAGTGAGCAATGTTATCTCACTGTCGAACTTAATGAACTCTTCAATGATAAGTTCTTTGATGTCTCCACGGCTACCGTTACAGCCATACTCCCAGGCATGCTCTAATTCGTCGGCACTTTTTACGAGAGACTGGCCTTTGCCGGAAGAGGACATCAGCGGTTTCACCACACACGGGAAACCAATCTTTTCAGCAGCAGCTTTCAGTTCATCCAAAGATTTGGCATAAAAATATCTAGCAGTTTTCAGTCCCAACTCTTTAGCTGCAAGGTCACGTATAGCCTTACGGTTCATGGTAAAGTTCACGGCGCGGGCACTGGGCACCACTTGAATACCTTCTTTCTCGAAATCATACAGACGTTCCGTACGGATAGCTTCGATTTCCGGAACAATGATATCCGGCTGGTGTTTTCGTACCACACGTTCCAAGGCATCTCCATCGAGCATACTGAATACTTCACATTCATCTGCCACTTGCATGGCAGGCGCTCCGGCATACGAGTCGCAGGCGATAATATACTGGCCTTTGCGTTGGGCGGAAATGACAAACTCTTTGCCCAGTTCACCGGAACCCAACAATAAAATCTTTTTCATCCTATCTATTTATTTACTATTTGACGATTTACAATTTACTATTTAACACTATACAATCAGACGATTTACTACTTACCATCCGCTGCCCGATTACAGCGCAGCCAATAGTAAATAGTAAATCGTCTAATAGTAAATCCTCTTATTGGTGTTGGTCTCTCAACAAGTCATTCACCGTTTTTACCGGATTGAACGTCGTCAGAGGCACTTCTACAAACACTGTGTTCCAGTCGCTCATGGCTCCGTTCCACAAACCGGGGAGTTCAAGCGCTTTCAAATCCTTTCCGTTCTTGGACTTATAGGAAATGAACCCCGTCGCTTTATCCACATACTTCACAAGATTAAACTTATGCCCTTTATAGTCACGTACGGCGCAAACCAAATCTACCGGATTGAAATGGGTACCCTTTTCAAACATCTCCTTCTTTTCCGGGTCGCCCATATCAATCTGCGAACTTTCCAGAATCTGCAAAGAGATAGTACCGTCATTGTTGTATGCCAAGAACGGCCCCCCACCCGGTTCGCCTACGTTTTTCACCATACCGCAAACACGCATCGGACGGTTCAGCTTCTCTTTCAGATATATAACTAACTCGGCATCTTCCAGATTCTTTGTCTCCGGATTCTTGCAATAGAGCTGTTTCTGTAGGAATTGCAGGATTTCAAGAATTTGTTCATGCGTATACTTCCCGCTGTCAAGCAACTGCAAATAAGCAAACGCTCTCTGTTGTAAAGCTACCAGTACACCGGCAATCAGTTTTTTATATAACACGGTATCACCTTTCAGTTTGTCGGGTACCACATTGTCTATATTTTTTATAAAAATAATATCCGCATCAAGGTCGTTCAAATTTTCAATCAATGCACCATGACCGCCCGGACGGAACACAAGTTTGCCACTGTCACGGAACGGTTTGTTTTCCATATCGGCAGCAATGGTATCGGTACTTGTTTTCTGCTCTGAGAAAGTAATCTCATAATCCACCCCATACTTCTTTGCATAAGAGGCAGCCTTTTCGTCTACCAAAGCCTTGAACAAAGCACGGTGTTCAGGCGAAACCGTGAAATGCACATTCACCTTACCATTCTTATTGGCAGCATACAACGCTCCTTCTACCAAATGTTCTTCCAGCGGCGTGCGGCTATTGTCTTCATACTTATGGAACTTCAGCAATCCTTTGGGCAGAGCACCATAGTTCAGTCCGGCTCCTTCGAGCAAGGCAGCAACAACCGCCTTGTAGTTTCCGGCAGCAACCAAAGCCGGTATGCCCTTTCCTGTACCCCTCTGACAGGCGGTATTCAGGTCATCATAAAAAGCAAACTTCTCTATTCTCTCAAAAAAAGTCTTTTCAAAACTTGTCTGGGGAGCATCATAGTTTGCCCCGAGAAATTCAAACAAGTTTTTGAACATACGACTGGCAGCACCCGAAGCAGGCACAAACTTTACCACCACTTTATCGGTTTGTGTATATGCCTCCCACGCGTCCAGATATTTCTTCTGTTCATCCGTATCCGGAGCCAATATACCTTTTTCTACAGAAGCGGCGGCAGACAGCTTCAAGTATGGAAAACCTTTTTCGAAACAAGCCAACTGTTCGGCTATTCGTTCTTCGGAGATGCCTTTATTTTCGAGCAACTCTTTGTCTTGCGGTGTTATCATATATATCTTGTTTTATTAATTCATGCCCAAAAATACAAAAAAAGCAGAACTGCTGTCAAGAAAATGAAGAAAAAACTTACCTTTGAAGCATAAAATACGGACGATTATGGAAACTGATGAATTTTTCACTACCCGAGAGAAAGATTTGCTCTTCTCTCTCTACCGCAAACTGTTGCAACTTTCCGGAGAAACCCTTCGGAAAGGAGACTGTAAAAAACTGAAAACGCATCTTATTAGTACCATACAGAACAACCGCATCCAGCGTGACCTATTCGGTTTGAATCCCGTCATCAAGGATATGCAGACGGCTGTCATCGTGGCCGAAGAAATCGGCATGAGACGTGCTTCCATCCTAGGACTTATGTTGCACGACTCTGTACGCTGCGGCACTTGCACTACACAGGAGGTGAAGCAGATTTATGGTGAAGATGTGGCAGGCATCATCCGCGGATTGATACGCGTGAACGAACTCTATGCCAGAAGTCCTGCTATCGAATCCGAAAATTTCCGCAACCTATTGCTTACCTTTGCCGAAGATATGCGTGTCATCCTCATCATGATTGCCGACCGCGTAAATATCATGCGGCAAATCAAGGACTGCGAAAATGACGAAGCCCGTCGGCAGGTAGCCAATGAGGCGGCATATCTCTATGCTCCCTTAGCTCATAAACTGGGGCTATACAAACTTAAATCGGAACTGGAAGATCTTTCACTGAAATATACCGAAAAAGAAGTTTACTACCACATCAAGGAGAAGCTAAACGAAACTAAGGCATCGCGCGACAAGTACATTGCTGCTTTCATAGCACCGGTACGGAAGAAGCTGGAAGAGGCCGGACTCAAGTTTCACATCAAAGGACGCACCAAGTCCATCCACTCCATCTACCAGAAAATGAAGAAGCAGAAATGCCCCTTCGAAGGTGTATATGACTTGTTTGCCATCCGTGTCATCCTGAATTCCAGCCAAGAAAAAGAAAAAATGGACTGCTGGCAAGCCTACTCCATTGTAACAGATATGTACCAACCCAACCCGAAACGGCTTCGAGACTGGCTGTCTGTACCAAAGAGCAACGGCTACGAATCACTGCACATCACCGTGATGGGGCCCGAAGGCAAATGGGTAGAAGTACAGATACGTACCGAACGTATGGACGACATTGCCGAACGCGGTCTGGCCGCCCACTGGCGATACAAAGGGGTGAAAGGAGAATCGGGACTGGACGAATGGCTGACTTCCGTACGCGAAGCTTTAGAGAATTCGGACAGCAACGGGCTGGAAACCATGGACCAGTTCAAACTGGATTTGTACGAAGATGAAGTCTTTGTATTTACCCCCAAAGGCGATTTGTTCAAACTGGCCAAAGGCTCCACCGTGCTCGATTTTGCGTTCCACATTCACAGCAAACTGGGATGCAAGTGCATCGGTGCCAAAGTAAACGGCAAGAATGTACAGCTGAGGCAAATGCTGCATAGCGGTGACCAAGTGGAGATAATGACATCGAATACGCAGACGCCCAAGCAGGATTGGCTGAACATCGTAACCACCTCCAAGGCCCGTACTAAAATACGCCAGGCATTGAAAGAAATGGTCGCACGCCAGCATGCCTTCGCCAAAGAGACATTGGAACGCAAGTTTAAGAACCGGAAGATAGAGTATGATGAAGGAACCATGATGCGCCTCATCAAGCGCCTCGGCTTCAAGATAGTAACCGACTTCTATCAGGCTATAGCCGATGAAGAGCTGGATGTCAACGAGATTATAGACAAATACCAGGAACAGCAAAAACGGGAAAACGATACGCGCGACGAGATAACCTATCGCAGTGCCGAAGGCTACAACTTGCAGCAGGGAATACCCGAAGAGATAAGTACCAAAGAAGATGTACTCGTCATCGACCAGAATCTGAAAGGGCTGGATTTCAAGCTGGCACGCTGCTGCAACCCCATCTATGGAGATGATGTATTCGGCTTTGTCAGTGTGACGGGAGGCATCAAGATACACCGTTGCGACTGCCCCAATGCCAGCGACTTGCATTCACGTTTCGGCTACCGCATCGTAAAGGCACGCTGGTCCGGAAAGTCACAAGGTACACAGTATCCTATCACCCTGCGTGTAGTAGGACATGATGATATCGGTATCGTGACCAACATCACTTCCATCATTTCCAAAGAAACGGGCATTACTCTGAGAAGCATCGGTATTGACTCGCATGACGGACTGTTCTCCGGAACACTGACCATCAAGGTAAACGATACAGGGCATTTGGAAGCGCTCATCAAAAAACTGAGAACTGTAAAAGGAGTAAAACAAGTCACAAGGAATTAATGTATTAGCACATTAAAAGTATGCAGTACGACTTTAAAAAGCAGTTGCGCAGTTTCGGCTATGCCTGGAAAGGTATCCGGTGCTGCGTAGGAAAAGAGCAGAACCTAAGCTTCCATCTGATTGTTACGGTACTCACAATAATTGCCGGATTCTTATTGGACATTACCCGGACTGATTGGATGATTGTCATCCTCTGTATCGGTGTGGTAATAGCTGCCGAGCTGTTCAATACCGCCATTGAGAAGCTGGTCGACCTGGTTTCTCCGGAACGACATCCCATTGCAGGGCAAGTAAAAGACATAGCCGCCGGAGCAGTACTGGTATGTGCTGCAACGGCGGCCATTATAGGATTGATTGTATTTATCCCCTATCTCACCCGCTTCTTCTTATAATAAGGATAGGTCAGCAGCACAAAGAAGAATACTGCAAGCATAGCGGCAACAGATGCCACATGATATACCAGTACTCTGTCCATCAGATAGCAAGACACAGTCATACCGGCCAACAGCCCTCCCTCCATAAACAAATGGCAAGTGGTGTTTGCCGTTCCACGCTGGCAGTGGTGTGACAATTTGACAAACATCTTCATGAACGGGACTGTAATGAACACCAATACAGCCAATGCCGCCAATGACCAGTAATCGCCCACAAACATCAGCGGTAGCAATGCTCCCGGTGCAAAAGCAATCAGCAGCATATTGATGGCAGGCACCCATGCACGCGGCAATAAAAAGCGATCCATATTGCACAGCGACACACCTATCGGAGCACGGAAAGCCACATATACCCTCGATGCGAAAAATATGCTGGCCAATCCGGTAGCTACGGACAAATAGGTCACCATACGGAAACCATACATCTTATACATGCCAATGCCCAAAACAACCCCCACCAGCATACCCAAGCGTGCAACCCATGCATATACCATGTTTCCTGCACTGCGACGCGCGGAAGTCGTTATGTCAATGGCCACCGTAATGCCCGCTGTGGTTGCTAGCCCGAAACATGCCCCCTGCACAGCGGCAAGCAGCAGAAATTTCGTATAACTATCCACAAAGGCATACCCCAGAACAGCCGTCAGCATAATGAATGTGGAGTAAAGGAGCACGTGCTTCCTTTTATATTCATCGACCAGATAAGCATGGAAAGGCCCCACAGCAAACATGGCCATCGCAAAAACCAAGAACATGCTACCCACCTGCCCGGCGGAAACGCCCAGCTGCTCTCCCTTCACAAAAGGAAGCAGAGGAAAAAGCATGTAGACGGATGTATACAACAACAGATTTGCCACACACATCCGCCAAAAGTTGAGAGTCATTAGTTTGTTAGTACTGTTCTTTCTCATTCGGGAAATCTAAATTCTTCACATCGGATACATAACGGCTGATGGCATCCGTCATCACTGTATGCAGGTCGGCATAGCGACGCAGGAAACGGGGACGGAAACCGTTATTCATACCCAGCATATCCTGAACCACCAACACCTGGCCGTCCACATCACCACCGGCACCGATGCCTATAACGGGTATAGTCAGCTCGCTTGCCACGCGGGCAGCCAATGCGGCAGGAATTTTCTCCAATACCAGTCCGAAACATCCGGCTTCTTCCAGCAGATGCGCATCGCGTACCAGCTTCTCGGCTTCGGCATCATCCTTGGCACGAACCGTATATGTTCCATACTTATTGATAGATTGGGGCATCAGTCCGAGATGTCCCATGATGGGAATACCGGCGCTGAGAATACGCTTTACCGTGCCAATGATTTCCTCGCCTCCCTCCAGTTTGAGAGCGTCGGCATGGCTTTCTTTCATTATACGGATAGCGGAAGCCAATCCCTCCAGTTCGTTGCCCTGATAAGAGCCGAAAGGCATGTCGACGATGACCATGGCACGCTTCACACCGCGAACCACGGATTTGCCATGATAAATCATCTGGTCGAGCGTAATGGGAAGCGTGGTAACATTGCCTGCCATTACATTGGAAGCAGAATCTCCCACCAGAATCACGTCTACACCGGCACCATCTACAATCTGCGCCATAGTATAGTCATAAGATGTCAACATTGATATCTTTTCGCCTCTTTGCTTCATTTCAACAAGGCGATGTGTAGTCACTTTACGAGTGTCGTCTGAAATATAACCCATGATGATATTTTTTATTAATCGGGCGCAAAGGTAATCCTTTTTCTGATTACTTGTGCAATTGAGTTAATTTATCGTAAGTGAATCCCTGAAAGTCATCCAGTACATAATGGCACAACGGAGCTATGTCTTCACGGGAATTGGTAGTTGCCAACCCTATAACGGTAGCTCCTGAAGCCATGCCGGCTTTCAGCCCGTTGAAGGAATCCTCGAATACATATGTTGTGTCGGGAGTTGTGCCGAGAACCTCCATACCCAACAGAAAACAATCCGGTGCAGGCTTGGAAGCCGTAAACATCTCGGCCGTAAGGATACGGTCGAAAAGAGTCTTTATTTCGGGATGAACCCGATAGACAGCTGCCATCTTCGCTTCGTTGGAACTGGTCACCACGGCAGTCTTCACCCCATTCCCGTGTAGGTCGGCAATGAAGTCAAGCACTCCGGGAATAAAGTCGAATGACATCTCCTGTTCAAAACGGTTCAACCGTTCGGTAATTTCAGCCTGCTCCTTCACCATGCCAGGGAAAAAGGTATCATATATATAAACCAATGTCTGGCCTTTCACCCTACCTTCAATATCGTCCATACCTAAATATTGCTTTCCCATTTCATGCCAGAAGTGGCTGTACTGCGTTTCCGTGTCTACCACCACACCGTCAAAATCAAAAAGTACGGCGGTTGCTTTTGTTGTGTCCATAAACATTCTTTTACCTAGATCTGTTAATACCAAAACATTATAATGCACAAAGGTGAGAATAATCTGCGAATCGAACAAATAATTCTCACCTTTGTACTTCTTAATTGACTCATATCAAATGAACAACTTGCATCTATTTAGGAAACTTTTTATTCACTCTTTATGCTATTCACCGGGTTCTCATTGGCTATCCGCCAAGTGCGCCATACTATGCAAACGGCAATAACCGTTAAGATTAGGATAGCTACTCCCACATGGAGCCCGGCATCCACCGTTATTTTCTCAGCAAAGATTTCCAGCCAGCAATGTCCGAGAACAAAAGCGGCAAAACTTCCGAGAAAAACCGCAGGCAATGCTATCCAGGCAACCTCTCTTGTCAGCAAGCCGATAATGTCACTCGATTTCGCCCCGTTCACCTTGCGGATGGCTATCTCCTTGCTGCGACGGCAGATTTCATCGTTGATATACCCAAACAAGCCCATCAGTGCAATGAAAAAGATAGAAATACTGGTCAGAAACACCGCGTTGCGGAAACGATACACATTTACATATTCCTCATCCAAGGTTTTTTCCAAAGAAACGAACTCCACCTCTTCTGTGGGAAATGCTTCCAGCGCCGTACGATTCAATGTGGCAAGATTCTCTTCAAAAGGTTCCTTCAGCCTTACGTAATGCGCGTAACCTAGCTTTTCTTTCCATCCTACAAGTACGGGCGTCTGCTCCTTGTATGCGCTGTACACCGGATAATCTTCCATTATACCAACCACCGTCAGGCTTTCTCCTTCATGGTTTATGACACGTCCTACAGCACTTCCCTCCCAACCGGCCTGACGTACGAAAGTACGATTGACTATCAGCTCGTGATTCTCCGAGGCGAAATTGGATGAACGCTTTTTAGGGGTAAAGTTACGCCCCTCCACAATATCCACCTGCATCATCGGAAAAAAGTTGGGAGAAACCCAGTCCATACGGGCTGTCACTTCAACACCTTCACCCGTGCGAAAAGTTTCACCACAATAGCCTTGGCAGACAAGCTGGCTGGAACAAGTATAATCTTCCACCATGGGAAGCTCTTTGAAAAAGGACAACCGGTTTTCGTAACTGCCTCCCAGCTTGGCCCAACATATCGCCACGCGCTCCGGATTGTAACCCAACGGACGGTCTACCACCGACTGATACTGCCGGAACACGACCAGCAAAAAGCAAAAGGCAAAAGCAACACCCAGAAACTGGATGAAAAGCAACGGACGCTTCCAAGACGCATTATGCTCCGTATACCGACGGAAGACCTGCGTCACCGGGATGGACGAGAACAAGCATGCCGGCATAATGCCTGCCAACAGAAAAACAAGCAATACCACCAAGAAAGGCATCCACAACGTCTGTATGGCAAATAAAGAAGCAAGCCGGACTGCTGCCATCTCCTCTACGAAATCAGCAAAAAGATACATCAACAGCCCCACCCCGGCAATGGATAACAACACCATCAATGCTGTTTCAGTGAGGAACATGCCGAATACCGTACCGGCGGAAGCCCCGCTACATTTATGCACTCCCATCTCCTTGGCACGATGGGACAAGGAAGAGACGGATATCAGCACATAATTGAAAGCTGACACCAGCAAAATGACGATTGCAAGAAGAGTAGTCGCCAATATCATGGTACGTACCGTAGAGTTTCCAGTATGATAATCTGCCAATGAACGGAAAACAAACGCTTTCTCTCCTCCGGCATCTTGCCCGAAATCAGGCATATATTTTTTCATCAATTCCGGAAGACGCGTTTCTACGACACGCACATCCTGTTCCGGATGATGGAAACGGGCAATTACCGTATAGCTTATGTCAAATCCCCATCCCGCCCTCTGCTCATTCCAGAGTTCGGCCATGGGAACCACCGCATCAAAGGGAAAATCCGTATTCTCCGGTTGGTTCTGAAAAACGCCTCTGACAATGTAGGGAGTCTTGTGATTCAGATAAAGCACCTTGCCTATTACCGTATTCAACGGCGCCCCCTCCCGCAACTTATCTGCCAGCATACGGGAAATGAAAAGAGCGTCCGGGGTTTTCAATTCTTCGGTATTGCCCGTCAAGACCGGGATTCCTAATGTGGAAAACAAATGTGTATCACCAAAAACAGTCAGTCCCGACAAGCGGACATTACCATGATAAAAGTTCCAGTCTTCCATCCGGCGCATCACCGTGGCGTCTTCTACCTGGTCGGGAAAGTTCTCGCGCAAGGCCTCTGCAAAAGGCCCGTATACATACTCCTGCATTCCAGCCGTCGCATGGTTCTTATAAGCCAGATAAAGCTGATTCGACTGCCGGAAAGAGTGATTATAGCTCAACTGGAATGCCACGCAGGCAAAAAGCAAAATACTCATAAACAAACCGAGTGTCAGAGAAATAAGCTTCGTCACATTATTCCCCCGCCCACGCAACAACATCAAAATGCTATAGTAAAGTAGTTTCATTATTCTTTTGACTATTTAGACAGACTCCTATTCACTCTTTATGCTCTTTACCGGATTCTCATTCGCTATCCTCCATGCTTTCAGCACCACAACCGCCACTATCAACACAATGACTATCCTATTATCCACACGGAATAGGCTGTAGTCATACTCCTTCTCGGAAATGCCTGCCTTTATGCGCTGCATGCGCAACATCACCACCCGGTCCGGCTGCTTGTAGAGAATGAATCTTCCGGTTTTCTTCTCTTACAACCCCTGTGCAGTGATATTTGCCACGATACTACCGTCAAACAGATGTATCGTGCGGTGTGCAAAGCTGGCGTCATGCTGAGAGTGGGTTACCATAATAATCGTAGTGCCCTCTTTATTCAGTTCCGTCAACAAATTCATCACTTCGGCTCCGTTCTTGGAATCCAGGTTACCGGTAGGCTCATCGGCAAGTATCAGTTTGGGATTGGTTACGACCGCACGGGCTATCGCCACACGTTGCTGCTGACCGCCGGAAAGCTGTTGCGGGAAGTGCTTGGCGCGATGGCTGATGTTCATCCGCTTCAGAATATCCTCTACCATACGCTTACGTTCACCCGCCCTTACGCCAAGATACGTAAGGGGAAGTTCCACATTCTCGTACACATTCAGTTCGTCTATCAGGTTGAAGCTCTGGAACACGAATCCCAGCTTGCCCTTGCGCACACGGGTACGTTCCTTTTCCTTCAAGTCCGCCACTTCCTGACCGAACAGCTTGTAACTGCCCTCCGTAGGATTGTCCAGCAGTCCGAGGATGTTCAGCAAGGTGGATTTGCCGCAACCGGACGGCCCCATAATGGCTACAAACTCCCCCTCTTTTACATCGAGGCTGACGTGGTTCAATGCTACAGTCTCTACTTCCGAAGTACGGAATACTTTACTGATGTTGTTAATTTCAATCATGATACACTACTGTCCCATTAAAATCTGAAAAATTTCTTTGAAATTATTGAAATATAGTTAGTTACATGGATTTTTCGAGCGAACGGACTTGAAATTTTATCTTTGCGGTATAACTGCCCTCCGTAGGATTGTCCAGCAGTCCGAGGATGTTCAGCAAGGTGGATTTGCCGCAACCGGACGGCCCCATAATGGCTACAAACTCCCCCTCTTTTACATCGAGGCTGACGTGGTTCAATGCTACAGTCTCTACTTCCGAAGTACGGAATACTTTACTGATGTTGTTAATTTCAATCATGATACACTACTGTCCCATTAAAATCTGAAAAATTTCTTTGAAATTATTGAAATATAGTTAGTTACATGGATTTTTCGAGCGAACGGACTTGAAATTTTATCTTTGCGGTAGTTTTACTATGACCGCATATGTTTCAAGACAAGTTTGTATTTGCTCAGTT
>NZ_JABXJH010000031.1:0-53361 GCF_013373675.1 Bacteroides sp. L10-4 | reverse complement strand
AGCTCCATGTTGTCTGCGGAATACTTGGTGTTATCCATTCCTTTGACATGACTGCCGCAAGTGTTCATGACCTTCATTATCTCAAGGACGTACGCTGGGAATATCATGATTGCATGATGCTTGGAGACAAAGGCTATCTCTGTGCTGAGATTCAGAAGAATCTCTTTGAGGCAGCAAATATCACTCTTGAAGTTCCATATCGGCTGAATCAGAAAAACTGGCATCCGCCTACATGGGCATACAAGAGATTCCGTAAACGTATCGAAACGATATTTTCCCAGCTCAACGACAATCTTATGATGATACGAAACTATGCAAAACAATCCTGCGGTCTTTTCACCCGCATAGCAGGCAAAATAGCAGCAATGACGTTCATGCAATATGTCAATTTCGTTAATCATCATCCGATTGGGCGGATAAAATATTCTCTAATTTAATTCAACCAACAGGTAAACCTATATATTATGGCAACATACAAAAGAATCTTATTGAAGCTCAGCGGCGAGAGCCTGATGGGCGAAAAGCAATACGGCATCGACGAGAAACGCCTTGCCGAATACGCAGCTCAAATCAAGGAAATCCACGGATTGGGAGTACAAATAGGTATCGTGATAGGCGGTGGAAACATTTTCCGCGGATTGAGCGGCGCCAACAAGGGATTCGACCGTGTGAAAGGTGACCAGATGGGCATGCTGGCAACCGTTATCAACAGTCTTGCCCTCAGTTCCGCCTTAGTGGCTGCCGGGGTAAAAGCCCGCGTGCTGACTGCCGTACGTATGGAACCCATCGGCGAATTCTACAATAAATGGCGCGCCATCGAATGTATGGAAGCAGGTGAAGTAGTCATCATGTCCGCCGGTACAGGCAATCCGTTCTTCACTACCGATACCGGTTCCAGCCTGCGCGGCATCGAGATTGAAGCAGATGTCATGCTGAAAGGTACCCGTGTGGACGGCATCTATACCGCCGACCCGGAGAAAGACCCGACAGCCACGAAGTTCCACGACATCACCTACGACGAAGTGCTGAAGCGCGGTTTGAAAGTGATGGACCTCACCGCCACCTGCATGTGCAAGGAGAACAATCTGCCTATCATCGTTTTTGACATGGACACAGTGGGCAATCTGAAAAAAGTGATGCAAGGAGAAGACATCGGTACACTGGTGCATAATTGAATTGAAAATTGAGAAATGGGAATAAAAACCGAATGTTATTCAATTCTTAATTCCCAATTCCCGATTTAATAATTATATTTGCAAAGTTTCCAATTTAAAGCTATTCCAAAAAACGAAAATAATATGAGAGACGTAAAAGACATCTTAGACGAAGCGCAAGAAAGTATGGACATGGCCATCATGTATCTGGACGAGGCATTGGCTCATATCCGCGCCGGAAAAGCTGACATCCGTTTACTGGATGGTATCCGTGTGGATTCTTACGGAAGTATGGTTCCCATCAACAATGTGGCAGCCGTAACCACTCCCGACGCACGCAGCATTGCCATCAAGCCATGGGATAAGAGCATGTTCCGCGTCATTGAAAAGGCCATCATTGACTCCAGCCTCGGCATTATGCCCGAAAACAATGGTGAGATTATCCGTATCGGCATCCCGCCGCTGACGGAAGAACGCCGTAAACAACTTGCCAAACAATGCAAGGGAGAAGGAGAAACTGCCAAAGTCAGCGTACGCAATGCACGCCGTGATGCCATCGACGCCTTGAAGAAATCTGTAAAAGACGGACTGGCAGAGGATGCCCAGAAAGGCGGTGAAGAGAAGTTGCAGAAGATTCACGACAAGTTCATCAAACGGATTGATGACATGCTGGCTGCAAAGGATAAAGAAATCATGACCGTTTAATTAAGTTGAAAACGAAACATGGAAAGTTGAAAATGACCTGATATACCCAATATAGGCGCCTTTCAACTCTCCATGTTCAACTTTCAACTATCAACTTTCAACTATTTTGAGGGGACTCGTTATAAAAAACACCGGAAGCTGGTACTTGGTACGGACTGACGACGGAAGGGACATCGAATGCAAAATCAAAGGGAACTTCCGGCTGAAAGGCATACGAAGCACCAACCCCGTAGCTGTGGGTGACAATGTGAAAATCATACTGAACCAGGAAGGTACGGCCTTTATCAGCGAAATAGAGGACAGAAAGAATTACATCATCCGTCGTGCCTCCAACCTTTCCAAGCAATCGCACATTCTTGCCGCCAACCTCGACCAGTGCATGCTCATAGTGACGGTGAACTATCCCGATACCTCCACCACCTTTATAGACCGTTTTCTCGCCTCTGCCGAAGCATACAGTGTTCCCGTCAAGATTATATTCAACAAAGTGGATGCCTACGATGAAGAGGAGCTGCACTACTTGGACAGCCTAATCAACCTTTACACCACCATCGGCTATCCCTGTTTCAAGGTTTCTGCCAAAAAAGGGGAAGGCATCGACACCATCAAAGAAGAACTCAAAGGACGGACAACCCTCTTTTCCGGACATTCAGGGGTGGGGAAATCGACACTCATCAAAGCAATATTGCCTGATATAGAGATTAAGACCGGAGAAATATCCACCTATCACAATAAAGGCATGCACACCACGACCTTCTCGGAAATGTTCCCGGTTCCGGGCAACGGATATATTATCGACACTCCGGGCATCAAAGGTTTCGGGACATTCGATATGGAAGAAGAAGAGATAGGACACTACTTCCCGGAAATATTCAAGACATCCGCCGACTGCCGCTACGGCAACTGTACCCACCGCCACGAACCCGGATGTGCTGTACGCGAAGCTGTCGAGAAGCACTATATCAGTGAGTCACGATACGCTTCCTATCTGAACATGCTGGAGGACAAGGAGGAGGGAAAATACCGGGCTGCTTACTGATTTGTCATTTTATCACCTTTCCAGTCTGTATTCTTACACTTTTTTAACTCTTTATCTTTTAAACTATTCTCTTCTCCCGTAGTCTAATTTAAGGTTGATTTTATTGCTACTAAGACTACGACATGAATAAAAGAGTAAAATGGAGCATCATCATCATGATTGGTGCCGGACTGATTGGAGGAGGAATCTACTCCCAATTACCTAAAGAGAATGAAGAATTGACAGCTGCCGACAAGGTGATGACCGGTCGACATAACGGTAAGAAAATTCTAAATGTAAATGCAAAAATAATCAAACCGCAACTGCTGAAAGATGAGATACAAATCAGCGGCAGCCTGCTACCGGACGAGGAAGTGGACCTCTCTTTCGAGACATCCGGTAAAATCGTAGAAATAAATTTTGAAGAAGGCAGCTTTGTCAAGAAGGGACAGTTGCTTGCCAAAGTGAACGACCGGCCGTTGCAAGCACAACTGCAACGTCTCGTCTCCCAATTAAAGCTAGCGGAAGACCGTGTATTTCGCCAGAATGCCCTATTGGAAAGAGACGCTGTCAGCAAGGAAGCCTACGAACAAGTCAAGACAGAACTTGCCACCTTGAATGCCGACATCGACCTGATAGAATCGAACATCGCACAAACCGAGCTTCGCGCCCCCTTTGACGGTGTCATCGGTCTGCGTCAAGTCAGCGTGGGCACTTACGCCTCGCCTACGACCATCGTGGCCAAGCTTACCAAGATTTCACCCCTGAAAGTAGAATTTGCCGTTCCCGAGCGGTATGCCAATGACGTAAAGACAGGTGCCGGACTGGACTTTACCCTTGAAGGAAAGCTAAACGCTTTCCACGCTACGGTCTATGCCCGCGAATCGAAGATAGATCCTACCACCCATACGCTGACTATCCGTGCCCTTTATCCTAATGCCAACGGAACCGTGCTGCCGGGCCGCTATGCCAGCATCAAGCTGAACAAGGACGAAATTCAGGATGCCCTTGCCGTACCTTCCGAAGCTATCGTACCTGAAATGGGAAAGGACAAGATATTCCTCTATAAATCCGGAAAAGCCCAACCGATAGAGATTACCACAGGAATCCGTACGGAAGCGGAAGTACAAGTATTGCAAGGCTTGCAAGCCGGTGACACCGTCATAACTTCAGGAACGCTGCAACTTCGTACCGGACTGCCGGTAACACTGGACGCTGTTAATTGAAAAATGAAGAATTGATAATGGAGAACGAACACATCAAACAACCATTATCTGCAACCACTTCTTCTTTGTCAATTATCAATTATCAACCATCAATTATCAATTGAACATGAATATATCCGAATTAAGCATACGGCGACCGGTACTCTCAACAGTACTTACCATGATAATTCTGCTATTTGGTTTCATCGGCTACAATTACTTGGGTGTACGCGAATACCCGTCCGTAGATAATCCCATCATATCGGTGTCCTGCTCCTATCCGGGTGCCAACGCCGATGTTATCGAGAACCAGATAACAGAACCTCTGGAACAAAACATCAACGGCATTCCCGGCATACGCTCCCTCTCCAGTGTCAGCCAGCAAGGTTCATCACGCATCACAGTGGAGTTCGAGCTTTCCGTTGACCTGGAAACAGCCGCAAACGACGTGCGCGATAAAGTGTCGCGCGCGCAACGCTACCTGCCTCGCGACTGTGACCCGCCTACAGTTTCAAAAGCGGATGCCGATGCCATGCCTATCCTGATGGTGGCACTCCAGAGTGACAAACGTTCCTTATTGGAGTTGAGCGAAATTGCCGACCTCACCGTAAAGGAACAGCTACAAACAATCTCCGATGTCAGCAGTGTAAGTATCTGGGGAGAGAAGCGCTACTCCATGCGTCTCTGGCTAGACCCCATCAAGATGTCCGGTTACGGCATCACCCCCATGGACGTGAAGAATGCCGTAGACCAGGAAAATGTGGAACTTCCCTCCGGCAGTATCGAAGGAAATACCACCGAACTCACCATCCGCACACTGGGACTGATGCATACGGCGGAAGAGTTCAACAACCTTATTCTGAAAGAAGATGGCAACCGTATCGTCCGTTTCAGCGACATAGGACGTGCCGAGCTGGGCCCTGCCGACATCAAGAGTTATATGAAGATGAACGGTGTACCCATGGTGGGTATCGTAGTCATTCCGCAGCCGGGCGCCAACCACATAGAAATAGCCAATGCCGTATATGACCGCATGGAAAAGATGAAGAAAGACTTGCCCGAAGACATTCAATACAACTACGGTTTCGACAACACCAAGTTTATCCGCGCCTCCATCAACGAGGTGAAACAGACGGTATACGAGGCTTTTGTGCTTGTTATCATTATCATCTTCCTCTTCCTGCGCGATTGGCGCGTGACACTGGTACCGTGCATCGTGATTCCGGTTTCGCTCATCGGTGCCTTCTTCGTAATGTATCTGGCAGGCTTCTCCATCAATGTGCTTTCCATGCTGGCAGTAGTGCTGGCCGTAGGCTTAGTGGTGGACGATGCCATCGTAATGACTGAAAACATCTACGTCCGCATAGAAAAAGGAATGCCTCCTAAGGAGGCAGGCATCGAGGGAGCCAAGGAAATCTTTTTTGCTGTAATCTCCACCACCATCACGTTGGTTGCCGTGTTCTTCCCCATTGTGTTCATGGATGGCATGACGGGACGGCTGTTCCGCGAATTCAGTATAGTAGTATCCGGTTCGGTGGTTATCTCTTCATTTGCCGCACTGACCTTTACCCCGATGCTTGCCACCAAACTCTTGGTGAAACGCGAAAAGCAAAGCTGGTTCTACCGTAAGACCGAACCTTTCTTTGAAGGGATGAACCGGATATACAGCCGCTCGCTGAACGCCCTGCTGAAACAACGCTGGATGACGGTGCCCTTTACCGTAATCACTATTCTCCTCATCGGCTTCCTCTGGAACACGATACCCGCAGAAATGGCGCCGTTGGAAGACCGTTCGCAAATCAGCATCAACACGATGGGAGCCGAAGGTGTGACCTACGAGTATATCCGCGACTACACTGAAGACATCAACCAACTGGTAGACTCCCTCGTACCGGACGCCGAAGCAGTGACTGCGCGCGTATCAAGCGGTAGCGGCAATGTACGCATCACGCTAAAAGATATGAAAGACCGCGACTATACCCAAATGGAAGTGGCTGAAAGACTATCGAAAATGGTGCAGAAAAAAACCAAGGCGCGTTCTTTCGTGCAGCAATCCTCCTCGTTCGGAGGACGGCGTGGCGGCATGCCTGTGCAATACGTGTTGCAGGCCACCAACATCGAGAAGTTACAGGAAGTGCTGCCCAGGTTTATGACGAAAGTCTACGAAAGTCCTGTATTCCAGATGGCAGACGTGAACCTTAAATTCAGCAAACCCGAAGCACGCATCAATATCAACCGCGACAAAGCAAGCATCATGGGCGTAAGCACCAAGAACATTGCCCAAACCCTGCAATACGGCTTGAGCGGACAGCGCATGGGATACTTCTACATGAACGGAAAGCAATATGAGATATTAGGCGAAATCAACCGCCAGCAACGTAACAAGCCCGCCGACCTGAAGGGCATCTATATCCGAAGCGACAACGGGAACATGGTACAGTTGGACAACCTGATAGAGCTGACCGGCGGCATCGCCCCTCCCAAGCTCTACCGCTACAACCGCTTCGTCGCCGCCACCGTTTCTGCCGGACTTGCCGACAGGAAGACCATCGGTCAGGGACTGGACGAAATGGACCGGATAGCCAAGGAAACTCTGGATGACTCGTTCCGTACCGCACTGACGGGCGACTCAAAAGAGTATCGCGAAAGTTCGTCGAGTCTGATGTTTGCCTTCATACTCGCCATCGTACTGATTTATCTTATTCTTGCCGCCCAGTTCGAAAGTTTCAAGGATCCGCTGATTATCATGCTGACGGTGCCTCTCGCGATTGCCGGCGCACTGGTATTCATGTATTTCGGAGGTATTACCATGAACATCTTCAGCCAAATCGGCATCATCATGCTGATAGGTCTGGTAGCCAAAAACGGTATTCTTATCGTGGAGTTTGCCAACCAGAAGCAAGATGCGGGCGAAGAAAAGATGATGGCCATCAAAGATGCCGCCTTGCAACGCCTGCGCCCTATCCTGATGACAAGTGCCTCTACTATACTAGGACTGATACCGCTGGCATTTGCCACCGGCGAAGGGTGCAACCAACGCATTGCCATGGGTACTGCCGTCGTAGGCGGCATGCTCATCTCCACACTGCTGACGATGTACATCGTGCCTGCCATCTATAGTTATGTATCAACCAACCGAAGTAAACTAAAAACCGCATGAAACACATTGTTTTAATTTTCATAGCCATCGTCTGCACAGCACCGGGCCTTTATGCACAGCCTGCGCCTACCTACACCTTGAAGTCCTGCCTAGAGCAGGGATTGCTGAACAACTACTCCCTGCGCATTGTCCGCAATGAAGAGCAGGTCAGCAAGAACAACGCCACACTGGGCAATGCGGGCTACCTGCCCACACTGGACCTCTCCGCCGGCTACAAGGGAACCATAGACAATACCGAGACCAAAGCCCGAGCCACCGGAGAGACAACCAAGGACAACGGAGTGTTCGACCAAACTCTCGATGCAGGCATCAACCTGAACTGGACTATCTTCGACGGTTTCAACATTACCGCCAACTACCAACGGCTCAAGGAGCTGGAACGCCAAGGCGAGACCAATACGCGCATCGCCATCGAGGACCTGATAGCCAACATAGCCGCCGAATACTATAACTATGTGCAGCAGAAAATCCGCCTGAAGAACTTCCGTTATGCCGTATCGCTATCCAAAGAGCGCCTGCGCATTGTGGAAGAGCGTTACCACATCGGTAACTTCTCGCGCCTGGACTACCAGCAGGCCAAAGTGGACTTCAATGCCGACAGTGCCCAATACATGAAACAGCAGGAACTGCTGCACACCTCACGTATCCAGCTGAACGAACTCATGGCAAACAAAGATGTAGACCAGCCGTTTATCATACAAGACAGCCTCATCAACGTGACCGCCTCCCTGAACTTCGAGGAGCTGTGGAACGCCACCCTCACCATCAACGCCTCACTGCTACGTGCCGAACAGAACAATACCCTGGCCCGTCTGGACTACAAGAAAGTCTGCTCGCGCGACTACCCATACGTGAAGATGAACGGCGGATACGGCTACACCCTCAACAAGTATGACATCTCTGCCAACAGACGCCGCAGCAACCTCGGTCTGAACTTCGGCGTCACGGTCGGCTTCAATCTGTTCGACGGCAACCGGCGCCGCGAACGCAAGAATGCCCGCATTGCCGTGCAGAACGCTCGCCTGGAACGGGAGCAACTGGAGCAAGCCCTGCGCGCCGACCTCAGCAACCTATGGCAGGCCTACCAAAACAACCTGCAAATGCTGAACCTGGAACGCCAGAACCTTGTGGCTGCCAAGGAGAACCACGAGATTGCCATGGAACGATATATGCTGGGCAACCTCTCGGGAATCGAGATGCGCGAAGCCCAAAAGAGTCTGCTGGATGCAGAAGAACGTATTCTCTCCGCGGAATATGATACCAAATTATGTGAAATCTCCCTACTGCAAATCAGTGGAAAAGTAGCGCGCTATATGGAATAAGCAATATAATCCGTACCTTTGCGCCCAGTTTATCAGAATTGAAGCACAATGGGATTATTCATCAGAAAGCCATTCGAGGCACTGCAAGCGGAGGCTAATGCCTCCGGAAAGAAAACATTGAAACGTGTACTTGGTCCGTGGAGCCTTGTTGCCTTGGGCGTGGGAGTCATCATCGGAGCGGGTCTATTCTCCATCACCGGAACGGTGGCGGCAGGCTATACGGGACCGGCCATCACACTGTCCTTTGCCATTGCCGCACTGGGATGCTGCTTCGCCGGACTATGTTATGCGGAATTTGCATCCATGATACCCGTAGCCGGCAGCGCATACACCTACTCGTATGCCACGATGGGCGAACTCATCGCCTGGATTATCGGGTGGGACCTGGTATTGGAATACACCGTAGCCGCAACCACGGTAAGCATCAGCTGGAGCCGCTATCTGGTCGTCTTTCTCGAGGGACTGGACATACATCTACCGCAAGCCCTCACCGCCTGTCCCTGGGATGGCGGAGTCGTAAATATCCCCGCCTTCCTTATCGTAGTGCTGATGAGCCTCTTCCTGATACGGGGCACGGAAGGCAGCTCCATCTTCAACGGCTTCATTGTATTCCTGAAGGTTTCCGTCATACTGATTTTTGTCATACTCGGCTGGAAATACATCAATACCGACAACTATACACCTTACATCCCTGCCAATACGGGCGTGCTGGGCGAATATGGCTTCTCCGGCATCATGCGAGGGGCGGCCATCGTATTCTTCGCCTTCCTCGGGTTCGACGCCGTGAGCACAGCCGCCCAAGAGACGAAGAACCCGAAGCGGAACATGCCTATCGGCATTCTGGTCTCCCTGCTGGTATGCACCGTGCTCTATATGGTTTTTGCCCACGTCATGACGGGAGTGGCACACTACACCGCCTTCAGCGGACAGCAAGGCATTGCTCCCGTTGCCATAGCCATAGAGCACATGGGGCAGGCTAATGCAGCAGGTATCATCCAGCCGGACTATCCCTGGCTGAACCGTGCCATCGTGCTGTCCATTCTGTTCGGATATTGCTCCGTCATCATGGTGACGCTGCTGGGACAGAGCCGCGTATTCCTAAGCATGAGCCACGACGGACTGCTGCCTCCTTTCTTCTCGCATATCAACGAAAAGTTCCGTACTCCGGCACGCAGCAACCTGCTCTTCATGGTACTTGTGGGCCTGCTGGCAGCTTTTGTACCCGCACGGCTGGCCGGAGAGATGACAAGCATCGGCACGCTGATGGCCTTCACGCTAGTCTGTGCCGCTGTACTGGTAGTACGCAGAACCATGCCTGACGTGCCCCGTTCCTTTAAACCCCCACTTGTTCCACTTATCCCCATACTGGGTATTCTTACTTGCCTTTGCATGATGTTGTTCCTTCCTGCCGATACATGGATACGCCTGGTGCTGTGGATGCTCATCGGTCTGGACATCTACGTGGGCTACGGCATGAAGCACAGTAAGCTGGAGCATGGAGGCGCCACCCGCCACGGGCAGGTGGCCTTGAACATGATTGGACTTATCCTTGCCGTTCTTTGTGTCATCACCGGGCTGTGGCACCAACAGACTGTGGGATGGGGAGAAAGCAAAGTGCTGCTGATTATCTCGTTTGTTTTCGCATTCACGCACTGCGCTTACTATATGTGGAGAATCTGGAGGAAATAATAAGCCCTGAATCTCCTCCGTAAAATCCGGCAAGGATATCATATGGCGGAAACCAATGAATGTTACAGCATAGCCAATGGCAAACATGGGAATGCCGATGCCACGGAGTTGCCGGTCTGTCCAGTCATGGTTCCTCAGATAATGCCCCAACAATAGATAACCGTTGAAACCGGCAAAGTAATACAGCATACCGAACGAGTTTCAGTTTGTTTTGCTTGATGAAACAGAGTGTTCTATGCCGCGAAACACTTTGTTTCCCTCTACAAAACAAAAAAGCCGTAACAAGATTTTCTCCGTTACGGCTTTCCTTATATTATGTCTTTCTAAAAGGCTTCTGTTTTTACTTGCTGCAATTCCAGGGCTTCAGTTGCTTGAAGAAGTCGTTGCCCTTATCGTCCACCAGGATAAATGCAGGGAAGTTCTCCACCTCAATCTTCCAGATAGCTTCCATACCGAGCTCGGGATATTCCACGCACTCGATGCTCTTGATATTGTTCTGGGCCAAGATAGCTGCAGGACCACCAATAGAGCCCAAGTAGAAACCGCCGTACTTCTGGCAGGCATCCGTCACTTGTTGGCTGCGGTTACCTTTGGCAAGCATAATCATGCTGCCGCCGTGACTTTGGAAGAGGTCTACATACGGGTCCATACGTCCGGCAGTAGTCGGGCCCATGGAGCCGCAAGCCATGCCTTGAGGAGTCTTGGCAGGACCGGCATAGTAGATGGGATGGTCTTTGATGTACTGGGGCAGGTCTTCGCCACGGTCCAGACGTTCTTTCAGCTTGGCGTGTGCGATGTCACGGCCTACGATGATGGTTCCATTCAGAGACAAACGGGTGGAAACCGGATACTTGGTCAGCTCCTTCAGGATGTCGGCCATCGGCTGGTTCAGGTCAATCTTCACCACGTCGCCTTCACCGGCCTTACGGAGTTCTTCGGGAATCAGTTCGCCCGGATTGCTGTCGAGCTTTTCAATCCAGATACCTTCTTTATTGATTTTACACTTGATGTTGCGGTCGGCAGAGCAGGAAACGCCCAGACCCACGGGGCAGGACGCACCGTGACGCGGCAGGCGGATGATGCGGATGTCGTGAGCCAGATACTTGCCGCCGAACTGGGCACCGAGGCCAATCTTATGAGCTTCTTCCAGTACCAGCTTCTCCAGTTCCACATCGCGGAAAGCGCGGCCGAACTCATTGCCGGTAGTGGGTAGGTTATCGTAGAAGTGGGTGGAAGCCAGTTTCACAGTCAGCAAGTTCTTTTCGGCAGAGGTACCGCCAATAACGAATGCGATGTGATAGGGAGGACAAGCTGCCGTACCCAAAGTCTTGATTTTTGAGATAAGGAAGGGAACCAATGTTTCGGGGTTGAGGATAGCCTTTGTCTCCTGGTAGAGATAAGTCTTGTTGGCAGAGCCACCACCCTTGGTTACGCAGAGGAACTCGTACTCCATACCTTCCGTAGCTTCGATGTCAATCTGTGCGGGAAGGTTGCACTTCGTATTCACCTCATCGTACATGGTGAGGGGAGCATTCTGCGAATAACGCAGGTTCTCTTCGGTATAAGTCTTGTAAACACCCAGTGAAAGAGCTTCTTCATCACAGTAGCCGGTCCATACTTGTTGTCCCTTTTCGCCGTGGATGATTGCCGTACCCGTATCCTGGCAGAAAGGAAGTACCCCCTTGGATGCCACCTCTGCATTACGCAGGAAGGTGAGTGCCACATATTTATCGTTATCGCTTGCTTCGGGGTCGCTCAGAATCTTAGCAACCTGCTCGTTGTGCGAACGACGCAACATGAACGATACATCGCGGAAAGCCGCATTGGCCATTGCCGTCAGACCTTCTTTTTCAATCTTCAGGATAGGTTTTCCTTCAAACTCGCTTACCGACACGTAATCTTTCGTAAGCAGATAATACTCAGTAGTATCTTTCCCTTTCTCGAACATGGGCTGATACTTGAACGGAGGTGTTGTTGCCATAATTACTCGTATATTTAATGTTTAAAAGTGATTCGGATAGCAAAGGCAGCCCGAAAACCGCCTTTACAGAGCAAAGGTAAAAACTATTATTGAAATAATTCTTTAATTAGAGTAAAAAGGCGGCAAATCATAATTATTTTTCTGATACCCGCCGCATCCGTCCTATCAGTTCATCACCCAGCGCCGTCTTCACCTCTATATGTTTCAGTACAGCCGTCACAAACGGATTACTTTCAAAGTCGCCGCGCACCTGCTCAAAGTCGAGTTCCTTTTCCAGGCGCGAGCCGTCGGCACCGAAGCCCGTCATGGAAGCCAGTGAAAATTCTTTCTTGGCATCCTCATACACCATGCGGTCGAGGCCAACTACTGCTTCTTTCCATTTTTCGACAATGCGCATAACGTCTTCTGCCGTCATGTTCTCCGGTTTGATGCCATAGAATTCTTCCAGCCTCTCATACGCCCATGTCCATTCGTATGTATAATAGTTGCCGTGCATCTTCTCAAACTCGGCATTGATAGACTTCAAGCGGTCGACTTTACCGGACTCAATACCGTCTATCAGCGCATCTATCTCACTCTTCGGAGCTATCAATCCGGAAATATCCACCCATTCGCCACTGCCAATGGCAGTATCGGGCTTCAAACGGGCACGTATTTCTTCATTGCTCCGGAAGTCAATGCCTTCCAAGCGCTTGATGACAGAGTTTCCGAGGAACTTATGAATGGCTATTTCATAGAAGCGGATACCTTTCACCAAAGCCGAGTTACGTATCTTCGCACTATGGAAAGAATAGATATCCGAAAGCTCGCCACTGGCATGACGCAGATTCTGCAACGTTTCCCGTCCCTTGAACATCTTCTGCACCGTGTAGGGGCTAAGAAGATTATAGTTGATGTAATCCAGTTTGTTCGGGTCGGTACGCCCGTCACGTTTCGGCCACTTCTGGGCATCGCGGATGGTACCCACACTACGCAGGTTGACACCGGGCACGAGGTAGGTGGTATTATTCTGCTCTATCAAGTAAGAGAACGGCAGGTTCGAAGTATCAGAATGGTTGACATGGCGCCCCATTACCAAGGAGAACGCTCCCACCCTTGCAGGCCACAAGATGTACGAATCGGAAGTCGTCTTGGCACCACGCTCCAAAGTGCCTTGATGGATAGGCCCTAACTTATACATATGGTTGCTCTGATTAGACCCCGAACCGGCATTCATAAAGGAAAACATACCAGCAATCAGCAACGTGGATTTATGGTGCGTCACCGTATAAGGTCCGGCAAAAATAGCGCACGCCTCCCCGTTCTCTCCCTGGCAGTTGCTGAAAAACAAAGAGTCTGAGGCAGAGTAGTTGTGTCCCAACTTGCATGCCTGCCCCACGAAGCAGCGGCTCAGCATAGCTCCGTCATCTACATGAGACCCGGTAGAGATGATGAAATCATCACAAATCACCCCATGCCCGATGTGTACCGGCGCCACCTCGTTGCTGTTGATGCTTCCGTTATACAGACGGCATGTACCACAGATGCGGCAATAATCACCGATGCGCACATTCTTTATGGAACCGGTGTTCAATATCATTACATGGTTCCCGATGCTTCCTACAGCAGAAGCATGTTTGTTGGAATAAAAATCCGTGATTTCCTTCATCCGTGCAATCAGCTCCGGACGATGGCGGTAAAGCGCCAGAATATAGGCCTGGTGTGCGGAGAGTTTATCACTAATCAGTACCTCACGGCCTCCTGTTTCATTCAAAACAGACACTTCTATCCCGTTGCCAAACTTCGACACACCGTCTACCAGAATAATATCCACATTCTCAATAAAGGTGTCATGCCCTATTTCATAATTGGCAATATAGTTCTGGATATTCTCAATACAACAGTTATCTCCCACCGTTACATTATGCAACGTCACATGCCGCAAACCGGAATGCTTCCTGATTCCTCCCGGCAACATAAATTCTGAATGGAACACTCCCAAACGCACCTCACCTGAAAAACGGGTATGATGCACAAATTCCGTTGAGAACTCTTCTGCAACGGTTACTTTCCCCCAATCATCAGCCAGACATGACTGACTCTTCAACCGGAGAATTTCATCTTCGGTCAGTCTTCTGTAATTCATCCTTATAACGAGTTATGAGTTATGAGTTATAAGTCATTGCCTTTGCCGGCACTACCAATTCAAACCGCTGCCAGCAAACAACTCATAACTTATAACTCATAACTAAAATTAAATTTCTTCTTCGTAGGTCTGATAAAGAAAGTCATTATAGGGGTACTTCTGCACGTGCAATTCCTTCACACGCTGATAAACTACACTCTTCAGTTCCTCCATATTGATTTTTTCGCGGGCAGAAATAAAGAGGCAGTCATCCTCCATCTTGGCCATCCACGTCTTCATCAGTTCTTCGAGTGTCAAGTTTTCCTTGGTTCTGGGGGTAAGGTCGTCAGCCGCTTTCTCTATATAAGTATAAGCGTCTATCTTATTGAATACAAGAATCATGGGCTTACCGGCGGCACCGATATCTGCCAACGTCTTGTTCACAACTTCTATCTGTTCTTCAAAATCCGGATGAGAGATGTCTACGATATGCAACAACAAGTCCGCTTCGCGTACCTCATCCAAGGTAGACTTGAAGGAATCTACCAAATCCGTCGGCAATTTACGGATAAAGCCCACCGTATCGGAAAGCAGGAATGGCAGGTTCTCAATAATAACCTTGCGCACCGTGGTGTCCAACGTGGCAAATAGCTTATTTTCTGCAAAGACTTCACTTTTAGAAAGTAAAGTCATCAATGTGGATTTTCCTACATTGGTATATCCCACCAATGCCACACGAATCAAGCGTCCGCGGTTTTTACGCTGCGTAGACTTCTGCTTGTCAATCTCAGCCAAGCGCTCCTTCAACAATGACATACGGTTCAGGATGATACGGCGGTCCATTTCCAGCTGCGTTTCACCCGGGCCGCGAAGTCCCACGGAACCTTTACCTCCACCGGCACCGGAGCCACCACCCTGGCGTTCCAAGTGGGTCCACAAACGTTGCAGACGAGGAAGCATATACTTGTATTGCGCCAGTTCCACCTGCGTTTTCGCGTTGGCAGTCTGTGCACGCATGGCAAAAATATCGAGAATGAGCGAAGTACGGTCCAATATCTTAATCTTCAACTCCGCTTCAATGTTACGTATCTGTTTCGCAGAAAGTTCATCGTCAAAAATCACCATGCCGACTTCACGTTCGGCTTCTTCTTCATTACGGATATACTCTCTGATTTCTTCCAGCTTGCCCTTGCCGACGTAGGTCACGGAATGTGCCTGGTCCAGCTTCTGGGTAAACCGCTTCACTACTTCCGCCCCGGCTGTCTCAGCCAAGAATGCAAGCTCGTCCAGATATTCATTGGTCTTACGCTCATCCTGGGTCTTCGTGACAAGACCTACCAATATCGCTGTTTCTGCCCGCACTTCGGAGATTACAAATTCTTTCATAGTTTCTATACCTTATTATATATACGTATTGTTGGTTCGGGCAGCAAATATAAATAATTTTGGCGGAAGCGCCTTAAAAAGGGGAATAAAATAAAAACAGACACAATAGAAAAATGGCATGTAAGATGAAGTCAAACTTCATCTTACATGCCATTTCTAATTACATATTATCTAATTGCCAGGATAATCAGAACCCTTCCGGCATCTCCAGCGTTTCCGTGAATCCTTGATACAGTACTCCCCATTTACCACTGTCAAGTACTACTAAGCCCTGCATCGGGAAAGACAACACGTTTCCTTTACGCTCCATACCTGCTGCTGCAAAGTATAGCATACCATAATCCGTCTTGTCATAACCAGTAGGTTGAGGATCCCAACCTATCAGTTCTTGATTGTCATCGCTTAGCGTAAACATGATGGGATATCCTTTCGTAATGCAATCTTCCAGCTTATAGATGTTAGCCTCTTTAGCCTTCAGCACAGGTTGATCCCAACCCTCGCCAAATAATTGAGATGCATAGTAGCCTGTACCTATATTGAGCCAAGTATAGTCACGCTTTATATTGACCGTCACCTTAGGTGAACCATAAACGTAGGAATCTTCTTCAGGAATGGTAATAGTATAAGATGCAGTAGTACCCACAGCTATGTCAAACGCAATCTTTACTTCTTTGAGTGCTTCACCGGCAGCAAAATCAATCGTTGTCGGTACTGTTACGTTCTCCGCATCTGTAGTCAAGTGAATAGATGCAGCCGCATCTGTTTTCTGACGGCCGATTTTGACCACAAAAACCTGTTCATCATTCGGATAATAAGTCAAATCAGTGTTATCAGCATAAATATAAGCTTGTACACCCTCGGTAGGAACCGGAGAAGGCTCCCACTCCACACCGTCTGAACAAGCCGTCATAGCCAAACCGCATACGGTCAAGCCCAAAAACAATTTATTGAATATCTTATTCATATACAAATTCTATTAAAAGTTAGTTCATTGGTTAATTGTTACCTGGTGCAAACTCCCCTATCGGAGTAGGACGTTTAGCAATAGCACCGGACGGGTCCGGATTGTTCATTCCCTGAAGGGCAGTATTTGAATCGACCTCGGTCTTAGGAATCATCAATGTCCAGTTGGGCTTCACACCTTTACAGTTTATCTTGAAGATATCTTCTATAAAGTTGGTACCCTCATAATTCTGAATGACATCCGGTTTCAGACGTTTAGCCGTGGGGAATGCGATTCCCTCACCCCAGAACTCGATACGCATCTGTTTCAACACCTCAAGTTGGAAATTACGCAAATCACCCGTACTGAAATTGTAATTGCTCTGGCGGTACTGCTTCATAAAGTTATTCAACAACTGTACGCCTGCTGCCACATTCTGGCTGGCACCTACTGCTTCAGCCTCTATGAGATACATCTCTTCCACACGCATCACGGGAATATCTGCAGCCGCACCCACAGAATAAGTGTTATAGTCACCACCCACGGGGCGGAACTTCAATGACATATAATCCGGCTGTTCATCCAGCCATGCATTGCCTCTCACTGACTGGTAAGCGTAAGCACTTCTGTCCGGGTCAAGGTAGGAATATTTGCGGAAATCGGTAGCAGGAATCGCGTCATAAAGTGAACGTGCCATCTGGAGCTTAGACAAAGAAGCATATCCCCAATCCGCTTCATTGGAAATGTGACCAATGAAATTAGCAAGATTACCCATATTGGAAGCCGTGGGGTGAAGGTACCACATCCATGCAGAAGTAGCCGTATTGAAACCGGTAGTGGGATTATGCCACTGTGATTCGCTCATAGGTGTTGCTCCCGATTTATCAATAGCCTTGCGGGCATACTCGGCAGCTTTAGCAAACTGACCATCCCACATATATACTTTAGCCTTCAAACCGTATACGACCGCCAAGTCGGGGAAATTCTTACTGACAGGTGTATAAGACTCCAGACCTATCTCTGCCTTGTCAAGGTCGGCAAGAATGAAATTCACCAATTCTTCGTGGGTTGCACGCGGATTGCTCTTCGCAATGTCGTTAGTTGTTGCCTCAGTCACGATGGGCACCGTCAGCCCCAGTACCTTGCTACAATCGGTATAGATGTTTTCTACCGGTTCGAAAAGTACCATCAGCGTATAATAGTCCAATGCACGGAAAGCATGGGCTATACTTCCAAGCCCACGCATTTCATCGGTAATTGTGGGATCAGTCACATCAACGGCCGCAATCACGTCATTGGCCGATTTAACGAACTTATATAGGGTGAAGTAAGGCAAATATGAATAATAGCCGGTGTCGTTCATACCATTATTGGCATTGAAGCGCCACCACCAGTCATATCCGTAATCCGTAGCCACGACATCACCCAGCAGTTCTGTCTGGGCCAACATCAATGAAGGATAAGCAAGGTCGGTCTCATGTGTTTGCTTACCGTACACCAGATAGCCTTGTACCATTTGCGATGGCAAGCCATTAAGCGAAGCCTCAATTGCTGTTGCCGATGCACCAATCTGATCGGAGGTCGCTGTAGAATCTTCGGGAAAAACCTCTTCTATACAGCCGGTCAATACCGTGGCCGATACGACCATAACCGAAAATAGTTTGAATATATTCTTCTTCATAATCATTGTAATCTATATATTAGGTTTAGAACTCAAATGACACACCACCGGAGATGGTACGCATCGGTGAATAGAAAGTAGCATTGGTTGTCTCGTCGTATGACTGACGTGGGTCGAACCCTTTACGTTTAGACCAATAGAAAACATTTTCTGCCGACATATACACGCGCAATGAGTTGATGGCCAACTTTCTTGTCCACTTGGAAGGTAACGTGTAGCCCACATTAATATTCTGGATATTCAAGAAGCTTGCATTTGTCAAGAAGCGCGTAGACATTTCCCCTGAATATTGGTCGTTCATCTGGAAACGAGGGATATTAGTATTTGTGTTCTCAGGAGTCCATGAGTTCAGCAAATCCTTATGGTAGTTGTAACCAGCCGTACCATAAGGTGACGACATAAAGTAAGCATACGTACCATCATATTGCTTACCACCAATCTGGTAAGTGAAGTTTATGCCGAAGTCCACGCCATATACTTTCAGTTTGGTACCGAAACCACCATACACCTTAGGTATTGAGCTTTCCTCTGTGATGTAATAGTCAGCCTGAGCATGATTCGTAGTCGTTTCACGTCCGGTGATATTGCCGGCCTCGTCCTTGACATTCTTATAGAACAAAGACTCACCCTTTTCATTCACTCCGGCATACTCCTTCAAGCGCCATGTAAACATAGACAAATCCTCACCAATGAAGAAGCTTCCGTTAGAATAGCCCTTATATCCTTTTCCATCAGCTGTATACTCAGTAGTAATCAACTTATCAGGATCAAGCATCGTAATACGGTTCTTCAAGGTTGAAATGTTCACATTCACATCCCACGTAAAGTTACGTGTATCGAAGATATTCACATTGAAGTCCATTTCCACACCACTATTGACCATGTTACCAACGTTGTCCATATAGGAAGCATAACCCAATGAGGGAGCCACGGTAAATGAGAACAACATATCCGAAGTCTTACGTCTGTAGTACTCGATGCTACCGGTCACACGGTTCCACAACTGGAACTCTGCACCGATATTGAAGTTAGTGTTGGTTTCCCAAGTGATGTCTTTAGTGCCCTTAGATTTAAATGAAGTACCAAGGCTGTTGTTAGAGTTGATAATGTTAAATCTATCCGTATAGAGGAAATCACCGATATTGTCATTACCTTGTGAACCAATAGAAGCCTTCAACTTCAGTTCCTGCACCCATGAAGCATCAAACCAGCTTTCTTTGTTGATAAGCCACGCACCGCCTACCGACCAGAATGTACCCCAGCGATGGTCCGGATGGAAACGGCTGGAAGCATCACGACGCAAAGAAGCCGAGCCGAAGATGCGTTCGTCATAATTGTATTGCAAACGGCCGAAGAAACCTTCATTGTTACGACGCTCTTTATAGGAAGAAGCACCTTGTCCGTCGATAATGGCACCGTCCAGTTCTTTATTATCTTGAGAGAACATCTGCGACTTGCTGGCAGCCAGAAAGTAATAACGGTAATCATAATATTCATGACCCAAAAGGATGTCGAAGTTATTGTCGCCAAACGAACGGGCATAAGAAACAAGTTGTTGCAAGTTGTAATCGTAAGTACGTGTATGATACTTGCTCACTGTACCTCCGGTGGAGTCAAACTGTCCGTAGTAGGGATTGTACACGTAAGAAAAGCGTGTCTCATCCAAGTTGAAAGCGCCATTGAATGTCACCTTCAAGCCTTCTATAGGAGTTATATCTACAAAGGCGTTGCCGTTAATGGCATTTCCTTCAGAGTTTCTGGTATTAAGTTTATTATCCAGAATAGGGTTGGCATCAGCAATGAAAGGACGCTGCATACCTGCGTTGATACCGCTACCGTAGTCCATCATTCCAATACCATTATTATCCATCATGATGCTACCGTCAGCATTGCGCACGTAGGCAGGATAGATGGGAGCCATTTGGGTAACAAACGCCCATATATTACCGATAGACGAACTGGTACCATTGTTACTCAACGAGTTGGAATCAAAACGTGCATATCCCATATTGCCGCCAATCTTCAACCACTTCTTAGCTTGATAATCAGCTTTCAAACGACCAGTCAAACGTTTCAGGTCAGAGCCTTCAGTGATACCCTCATTTCCAAGATAACCTAAAGAAACATAGAAAGAGGACTTTTCATTGGCTGCGCTCACCGAGAAGTTGTATTCCTGACGCAGACCGGTACGCATTCCCACATCTTCCCAATCATCCGGAGTCAGCAGATAGTCACGTCCTTTATAATTCACAACTCTACCCAATGTAGCGTTGGGGTTGAGCTTACCATTCTGCCCGATGAGGAACTGTCCATCGGGAACCGTATACACATTGTACCCCAATCCGCCATTGGAGCCAAACAGATTCTTGTTTGCCTCAAGCCATGCAGCTTGGTCATTCATTCCCGTTGACTTATAATAATTGTTCATGGCACGATAATGCATCTCGTAGTACATGCCAGGATTGTCAATCACTTCATATTTCTGCAACGCTCGAGTGTTAGCACCCCACTTAGCATCAAAAGTCACCTTAGCCTCTCCCGACATATTGGCCCTTTTGGTAGTGATGATAATTACACCATTAGCACCACGAGCACCGTAAAGAGCATTGGAAGCCGCATCCTTCAATACTGTCATTGACTCAACGTCGTTAGGATTGATATTATTAATATCACCGCTATAAGGAGCGCCGTCCACAATAATCAGAGGGTCATTCTTTGCATTGATTGAGCTAAAACCACGAATCTTGATGGATGACTTTGAACCCGGAGCACCGTCATTGGAAGTCAGTGTCACACCCGGCACAGCACCTGCCAAGGCATCAGTAACATTCGTCACTTGCGACTGCTCCAGCTTTTCGGTACCAACCACCTTAGCCGAACCCGTAAATGCAGACTTCTTTGCTGTACCGAAAGCAACCACCATTACCTCATCAAGCATCTCAGTATCAGACTTCATCACCACTTTTAAGCTGGGTTTTATTGCCACTTCTTGGGTCTGCATACCAATATAAGAAATCACCAAAGTTTTCGCGGAACTATAATATTTTTATTTTATTAGTAATCAGTCAATTATGCTATATAGTAGAAATAGCTATAGCGAAACTCTCTTTCTTACAAGGTATATGTATAGGGATACAATGCATAAAACCTTACTGTAGTGATACTATTTGTAGGATTAACAACCAGATTATCAAATGCATATCATGAAGTTAATACTCTGCATAAAGATTTTAAATGATTCTTCTTATATGAAGAATATCTTTTGTCAACATCTGTCATCCTAGTTGCTTTCAATGAAGCATTTACTCTACATTGTCATTTTATCAGCGAAAGTACTAAAGTCTATGTAAAAGAATATTTCAATAGCTTCAAAGAAAAGTAAACTCAAAACTTTGTGATTAGCCAAACAATCAAGACAATTGTTGTTTCTTCATAACAGTTTTTATCACATTTCCACCTGCTCCTTGCATCCCTCTATTCATCGGCATTACAAACGCTGTGGAAGCAATGCAAAAGTGTGGAAGCAAAATTTGCTTCCACACCTCTAATCAGCCTTAAATATTGATAGTACATCAATGTCAATCTTCTATTTATGTAACACTATAGCTGTTTGATTCTCAGTAGCTTTTTACTGCAAGATTTTGCAAACCTATTGCAGCGATACTGCAAAGCTGTTGCAGTGGTACTGCAAACTAATATGCAGTGCGGCTGCAAGCAATATGCAGTGATGCTGCAAACAGTTTGCAGTAGTACTGCAAAACGTATGCAGCAAGTTTGCAGCTAGCCGGCTGAAACAGAATAGTGAATGGACAGACTTTAAAGGAGAAGTATATGACTAATGATATGAAAGTGTAGTATCGACCATGCTAAGTTCGTGTTTTTTTAGGTAAAGGCGTGAATGCATGGTTCTTTTCTAAATCATGTACTATAGTCATATCCATTACATTTGTATACACTTGTGTGGTTTTAACGCTTTTATGCCCCAATAATTTTTGCACCGTTGTAATGTTTACTCCATTATAAATCAATAGAGTAGCATTAGTATGGCGGGCGGTGTGAAATGAAATCTTTTTTGACAAACCGGCTAGGCGGGAAATCACAATTAAATCCTTGTTCACATTAGAGTTGTCCCTTAAATGAAAGAAACTTTGTAAGTCATCCCGATATTTGTCTAGAATAGCAAGTCCTTTCCCTTCGAATAAGAGATAAAGTGGCAACCTTACTTCTGTACTTGTCTTTATGGATTTATAAACCAGCCAGGGTTCTTGACGAATCTCCATGATGTTATCAGGTGATAAACTGGTAAAATCAGAATATCTCATTCCTGCATAACAACAAAACAAGAATGCATCTAAAGTTTTCTGCAATTTTGTGTATCTGCCAGCCAAGCTTAATTTCTCCAACTTCTCCAACTCTTCAGGAGACAAGTGTGTATGCTTGTTTTCTATAGTTTTAATCTTGTACTTTCGAAAAGCGTATTTTTGTATCTCCATATAATCCTTGTTGATGGCGACATTTATATGTCGCTTCAGATGCTTCATGTGCTTGGCTATCGTATTTGTATGATAACCTCTTGTTTGCAAGAAAGATTCAAAGGAGGATATGAATTCGAATGTCAAATCAGAAAAGGCTACATCCTTTTTGAACTGTTGTAATAATGAAAGAGTGGAGAGATGATTTCGTTTTGTACTTTCTTTTAGAGTAGAGTTTACTATCTCTTGCCTAAAAAAAGGAATAAAAGAGGTTTTGCTCTCGCTTGTGCTCAAAACATCCTTTAGTAACTCTAGTGAAATACGCCTTCCTTGCTGCCACAATTCCAACTCTTTTTTTTCTATCATAGCCATAAACTCATATATCAATCTATTCAGCGCATCTGCATTGGGATGATTCTTCACGACAAGCTTTTTATTGTCCCACTGTTCCGGCTTTAGATAGACTTTGGTTGAGAAGTACTTTTTCTTTCTGTCCAAATAAGCTTCCACTTGTACTAATGCCATTCCTTTTTTATTCAGGCTTTTTTTTCTGTTGTACACTAAATTGTAAATAATCTTGCTCATTTTACTTGATTTAAATTAATACCAATGACAAATAAGACGATATTCTGTACTCTATGAGGTTAGAATAAGAATTAATATCTCTAAAAAGTGTCTTTTTGTGTTTAGCTATTAATCGGTATTTAGCCTCCACAAACTCTCAATTTGTTTCAAAATCAGGCCTATTCTCTGTTTTAGCGGCTTATTTATTAACCATTTTGTTTTAAAATATGTGTATTCCTTGGGAAAATCACCCTAAAAGAGGAAATCATAGTGATAGTAAACATAAGCTAGTTTAGGTTTTTTAAGTATGAAAAATCTGTTATTAAGCATAAAGTAACATATTTAATTAACAAATTGATAGATTTACAAGGTTTTTTCAATAAAACAGTAGTTCGTTTCAGTTTTATTAATATATTTGCACTTTGTTAGAGTAAAGAAACAATTAATGTAAAGTTAAACTTTAAGAGAGAATTTATGAAAAGAAAATTAATGCTGTTATTGGCCTGTCTTTTTGTCGGAATAGGCCTAGTAACTGCCCAAACCCAGAAGGTTACAGGTGTTGTAATTTCTGAAGAAGACGGGCAGCCAGTTATTGGAGCCTCTGTATTGGTAAAAGGTACACAAATTGGTGCCATTACCGGTGTAGATGGTGATTTTACATTACCAAACGTACCAAGTTCCGCGAAAACTCTGGTAATTTCGTATATTGGTATGCAGACGCAGGAGGTGGCGATTAAGTCACATGTGAAAGTGACAATGAGAAGCAATGCAGAAGCTTTGGATGAGGTTGTGGTAGTGGCATACGGTACTGCTAAAAAAGAATCGTTGACCGGTTCTATCTCGGTGGTTGACAATAAGAAAATAGAGAAGCGCATCACAACCAGCGTAACCGGTGCACTTGAAGGTGCCGCACCGGGTGTACAAGTGAACAATACATATGGTGAACCCGGTTCTACCCCCAGCATCCGTATCCGTGGTTTTGGTACATTGGTTTCAGGTGCTTCAGATCCTCTGTATGTAGTGGACGGAGTCCCTTTCGATGGAAACATGGCCGAACTAAACTCTAATGATATTGAAAGCATGTCCATCTTGAAAGATGCTGCTTCGGCTGCATTATACGGTAACCGTGCCGCTAACGGTGTTGTCATCATTACAACCAAGAGCGGACGAAACACTCACAAACCGAGTATTACGCTGCAAATGAATCAAGGTATGTATAACAGAGGTATTCCCGAGTACGACCGTCTGGATGCAGACCGCTGGATGGAAGCTACCTGGATGGCCAAGAAGAATGCCATGATGAGCAATGCCGGCATGTCGGCAAGCGATGCTGCCGCATACGCCACGGGACACGTGGTTAGTGAATCTATCGGTCGTAATATCTACAATGCCGCTGATGATAAGTTGTTTGACAATAACGGTAAACTGATTGCCACTCGCTTGGCTGGCTATGACGACTTGGACTGGCAGAATGCCATCGAACGCACGGGACACCGTCAGGAATACAATCTTTCCGCTGCCACTTCGGGAGAGAAATACAACGTGTATTCTTCCATAGGCTATTTGAATGAGAAAGGATATGTAAAAGCCACAGGTTACGAACGTTTCTCCGGGCGTATCAACACTACTTATACGCCTAACAAATGGTTTAAGGGTGGCGTGAACCTGACCGGCTCGTGGACCAAGCGTAACTATAACAGTAATGCCAACGGCAGCTATTACGCCAATCCGTTCTACATTACCCGTTATATGGCTCCGGTCTATCCGTTGTTTATGCACAATGCCGACGGTACATACCAATTGGATGCCGATGGTAACAGAATCTATGACACCACGTCATCTTATCTGAGTAACCGCAACATCGCTTACGAAATGTTGTATAATAAGCAGGAAAGTGTGCGCAACGTATTGGGTGGACAAGCTTTTGCTACCATCTCGTTGCCGTATGGACTTTCATTAACTGTAAAAGGTGACCTGAACAACAGCACTTCGAACAATAAGAAATATGACAATCCCGAAATTGGAGACGGTGCTACGAATGGCGGTCGTTTGACAAGTTATGCCTACCAATACAAGACTATAACCTTGCAGGAAATTCTGAGCTGGAACTATCAATTTAATCAGGTACACAACGTGGAAGCTATGGTGGCTCACGAGAACTATAGTTGGGAGCGCAAGTACACTTCCGGAATGAACACCGGTATGGCTGTAGACGGAAACCTCACGATGGGCAACTTCCTCAACAACTCTTATTTTTCCGGAAGTGATGATGAGGACAAGACGGAGTCTTATCTGGCACGCGTAAAGTACAATTATGACAACCGTTATTTCGTAGAAGGTTCGTTCCGTCGTGACGGTTCCTCACGCTTCCATAAGGACAATCGCTGGGGTAACTTCTATTCTGTGGGTGCCAGCTGGAACATGAAACAAGAAGCTTTCTTGCAAGATGTAGATTGGGTGGATGCCTTGAAGTTGCGCGCGTCCTATGGTGAAGTCGGTAACAATATGGGCGTAAGCCTTTATGGTCACATGGCTCTTTATACCATTGACAAGAACGGTGGTGAAGCCGCTTTGGTAAAACAATCACTTTCAGCACCGGACATCAAATGGGAAACTACACAGACGGTGGATGTTGCCGTAGAGGGGCGTCTGTTCAACCGTCTAAACTTCCAAATAGGCTATTTCGACAAACGTTCCAAAGACCTGCTGTTTGAGGTACGCCTGCCGCTTTCTGCCGGTTCTTATCCTTGGGTTGACGACAGTGCCCCGATGAACCTGACGCAATACAAGAATATCGGTACCGTGTCCAACCGTGGCTGGGAAATTTCTTTGAATGCCGATGTCATCAACAACAATGACTGGAAATGGAACATCGGTGTAGACGCTACTTTCCTGAAGAATAAAATCGTGAAACTGCCCGATGGAAAGGACATCTTGCATGGTATGCAAAACTATTCCGAAGGACACTCCATCTACGAATGGTACACTTATCATTTCGAAGGTGTAGACCAAATGACCGGTACCTCTCTCTATACACTGGACCCGGACAAGAAATCCGCTGCCCAAGAAGCCGGTGCATTGACTACCATCAATGGTACAGATTATGCTACCGCGACTTCATACGCCAAACGTGACTGGGCCGGTAGTGCACTCCCTACGGTTTACGGTTCTATCAGCTCGGCTCTTTCTTGGAAAAACTGGGATTTGAACATGCTGTTTACTTATTCTTTAGGCGGTAAAACATACGATGGTAGTTATGCCAGCTTGATGGGGGTGTCCGAATCCGGTGCTGCCGGTAGCGCTTACCACAAGGACATCCTGAATTCTTGGAAAGAAGTTCCTGCGGGAATGACAGAAACTTCTGCCAATCGCATTGATCCGAATGGAACTCCGCGCGCCGACTTTTACAAATCGTCCGACCTGAATGCCACCAGTGACCGCTGGCTGACAAGCTCTTCTTACTTCGTATTCAAGAACCTGAATCTCTCCTACAGCTTGCCCAAGCGTTGGCTGAAAAGTGTAGGTATAGAAGGCCTTTCGCTGACTGCCGGTGTAGAGAACCTTTTTACATTGACTTCACGCAAAGGATTGAATCCGCAGTATTCCTTCAACGGAGGTTCGGACGATACGTATGTGACAGCCCGTGTTTATAACTTCGGACTGACTGTGAAATTCTAAAGGTATAACCATATAATTTGTATTAGAAATGAAAAAGATTATCAATAAATTGTTCGCAGGAAGCCTATTGGCAGGTATGATGCTGGTGTCTTCTTGCGCCGGTGACTATCTGGATACAGCACCTACTGACTCAACCGGAGCAACCGATGCCGTAGGTACCACGGCCAATGCCATGAAGGCATTGAACGGTATCGCCAAAATCATGACGACACAACACTCCTATTTTGGAGGTGGATTTGCTGGTGAGAACAACATAATGATTCAGTACGAAAGCTACCCGAGTGAAAATTACAATTACAACGTCTATGCATCCGGATGGTCTCCTATCTTCAATCAAGAGTTCCATACGCGTACCAACTCCATTTACGATGCTTACGCATGGTATTACTATTATACCATTGCAGGTAATGCTAACACCATTCTTGCCAATATAGACAATGCCGAAGGTACGGAAGCGGAAAGGAATTTTGTCAAGGCATCTGCACTGACTTTTCGTGCATATGCTTTCGAAAAACTGGTACACTACTATTGCTGGCGCTGGCAAGATTCCAACAATGGCGCTTCGCAGGGGATAGTACTTCGTTTGGACGAATCTACCGATGGACAAGGTTATGCCACATTAGCTGAAACATATACACAGATTTATAAAGATTTGGATGAAGCCATTATGTTGTTTGAGCAAAGCGGTATGGACCGTAATGCCTCACAAGTATGGATGCCGAACATCAATGTGGCACATGCCATCTACGCCCGTGCCGCTCTTACCAAGCAAGATTATACCAAAGCATTGACTGAAGCTAAGCTGGCTCGCCAGAACTACCCACTCATGAGCAATGCAGAATATCATGCAGGGTTCTGTAATCCGACCAGTGAATGGATTTTCGGAAGCTTTGGTAGTGCACAAGAGAATAACTGGTATTGGAGTTATGGTACTCAGTATGCATGCAACGGATATTATGCGAGCACTCAACAGACCGGTGCAGGTTCTATTGGTCGTGAATTGATTAACCGCATTCCTAACAACGATGCCCGTAAAGCATTGTTCCTAACAGAAGACAAATTTCCCGGCTATAACTTCAATGACGGTTCAGCCATGGATTTAGGCTACGGCATTCTTGGAATGGGAAATGATGCGGAAAAAGCAGATGCTCTTTGGGAAGATGCAGCTGCCTATTGTCAGAAAATGGCGGTCAGTGGCCTGGAGGCTCCCTATCAGGCCGGTTACATGCATTTGGGCGGACAACTGAAGTTTTATGTATTCGACACTCCGGGCGTCAGCTACCTGCCTTTCATCCGTTCATCGGAAATGGTATTGGTAGAGGCAGAGGCTAATTATTTCTTGAATGACGAGACTGCTGCTCGTGCCTCACTGGTAGAACTGAATGCCACTTCCGGACGTAATCCTGAATACACTTGCGACAAGAGTGGCGAAGCTCTTTGGAATGAAATTATGGACTATCGCGAATTGGAACTCTGGGGTGAAGGTTTTGCATGGAGCGACTACAAGAGATGGAACCGCGACATAGTCCGTCACAGTTTTGCCGAAGGTGGTAATGCTCACATTTCCGTTGCAAAAACCATTCCTGCCTCCGGTGTCAACAAATGGACATGGGATGTACCTCTGAATGAAACTGATTACAACGATGAGTTGAATCTTGGAGGAAAATAATTCTACCGGAATTATTCTATAAATAAAGTGTTTTTTGAGAGAGGGGATGCTATAAAGCATTCCCTCTGTTATTAGAGGAGAACAATAAAAGCGTTTCCACACTATTCTCAGGATATTTGCCTGCCATTTGGTATTCATCAATAATCACTAGAGGGGAGGGCTATCTATATAGCGCAAGTGGGAAAGGCAAGTACTTTGCTCCACCTCAATTCGTAAAACGTACTTTGGTAAACAGATATTTCATCAAGAAGAAAATAAGGATAGATGATATGTGAGAAATGTGGAGTTCTCAAAAGAGTCCTGTACTTCTCATACCTGCGGAACAATCAACTTTTAAAAAACAATAACTATCAATTATCCATAATCTTATAAAAATGTCGTATGTTTGCAATTAGATAAATGCATGAATATGGATTCTAAAAAACAACTCTACATCATTAGTGGTTGTAATGGTGCTGGTAAGACTACGGCATCTTACACTGTGCTACCGGATGTTCTGGAATGCAAGGAGTTTGTTAATGCAGATGAAATAGCTCGTGGATTATCTCCTTTCAATCCCGAAAGTATGGCTATTGAAGCCGGACGGTTGATGTTACAAAGGATTAATGAATTGCTGAGAAATCAACAAAACTTTTCTATAGAAACCACACTTGCCACAAGAACTTACACCCGCCTTGTCCATCGTGCGCAAGAGCAAGGATATAAAGTCAATTTAATATATTTCTGGTTGAGTTCGCCCGACTTGGCTATTCAGCGTGTAGCCCAACGTGTACGTAATGGTGGGCACGACATTCCCAAAGAGGTTGTGATTCGGCGTTATCAAGCAGGTATCAATAACTTTTTCAATATTTATATGCCCCGTGTGGACTATTGGCTATTGGCAGATAATAGCGAGACACCCCGTATTATTGTTGCTGAAGGCGGACGAGGAATGGAAATGCATATACATCATATTGAACGATTTAATAAAATACAAAGTTATGTCAGAGAATGAGAGAAAAGAACTGAGCGAAAAGTTACATTTCGGTTTGGCATTAGCCGAACGTCGTATGCTTGAGGAAAAAGCATTGCGCAATGAATGCATTATACAAGGCTTGCCCAATGGAGAGATTAAAAGTGTACCGGCACGTATCATGCTACATAGACTTTATGGAGAAGAACTGAAGCAATAGGAGTATTCTTTCTTCAATAAACACAAGCCTGAATTGTTTGCACGATACGAGAATCAGCGCGGATTACAAGAGTACATTCTTTATTACCCTGAATTATAATAAGAAATATATCCACTCAGTCTTCGTTATTCTATATAGACTATATTCCCTTACAAGAAGCCTTCCCCATTAGGAAAATGTAAGCCAAAACAAAAACATTGTTTACTACATAAATCTTTGGGGAATTAAAGAACTAAACCTTGACTGAACAATCGTTTTTCCATCCGAAAAGGGAGGTTTACATTTTTGACATACTCCCAATGGTAGTTTTTCGCAGTTACAGAATTCTTTACTTCAATTACTTTTGTATTTGGAATAAACAAACGGATATCTCCATTTAAAATAAGGACAATTGCATAGTGTTCTAAGCATAAAATGGATAAATGGGTAAGATGGTATCTATGTAACCTTTATAATTTCAATAATATTTTATATAATGCTTTACATTTTCATGGATGTAACAAACAATACAAGTAAATAATTGACAAAAAACAACTAAACGATAGATGTTGACATACTCATTCATTCTTAAAAAAAAGAAATCCTAACGTTATGATTATAACATATTAGTATAGAATCAGACTACTATAAATCAGCACATTACTATTACAGATAGTATCATATAAGTAGATTGTCATGTATAGTGAACATGTATAGAGTATCTCCCAAAGGGGAACACTTCCTTTTGAAGCTTTCTTGAATTATTGTACATCCTTTATTACCAACAAGATACACACATTGTAGTTCCGCGAAAACTCTGGTAATTTCGTATATTGGTATGCAGACGCAGGAGGTGGCGATTAAATCTCACGTAAGAGTAGTCATGAAATCTGACTCTGAGCTACTTGAAGAGGTTGTGATTACCGGATATGGTTCGGGACAGAAACTAGGTTCGGTAGTAGGTTCAGTAACTGCGGTAGGCAGTGAAAAACTTGAAAAGAAGCCCGTAGCAAATGTTGCTGACGCCCTTCAAGGACAAGTTGCCGGTTTGCAAGTTTTCACTCCAAGTGGTGAACCAAGTCAATCAGTACGCATGCGTTTGCGTGGTGTAAGTTCTATTAATAGTTCTTCTGAGCCGTTATTCATTTTGGATGGTTCACCAATTTCTGCTGGCACATTTACTGCACTTAACCCAAACGACATCGAAAGTATGACTGTATTGAAAGATGCTTCTTCTACAGCTATTTACGGTTCACGTGCAGCCAATGGTGTTGTTATCTTGACTTCCAAGAAAGGTAAGAGAGGAAGTAAGGCTACCATTAATATCAGTGCACAATATGGTGTCTCCCGCATGACAGGTGACAATGTGGAAATGATGAATGCTCAACAATGGCTGAACTTCCAAGAGGCTCTTGATCCGTCTATGAAAAACAATGCTGCTTTCCAGGAAAAGAAAAACTTCTATATCAACAACGGAATTTCTACTGACTGGGCAGACATATTTTTCGGTGGTTCTGCGCCTGTACAACAATATGATTTGAATGTTTCTGGTGGTACAGATGCTGTCAACTATTACTTTGCTTTCGGACACTATGATGCTGACGGTATCATGGATGACTCCAATCTGCGTCGTGAAACCTTGCGTTCCAACTTGGAATCGAACATCAACAAATGGTTGAAAGCAGGTATCAACCTGAACCTATCTTATCAGAAATATTCTACTACTGCATTTGGTGGTAGTGGAAACAACGTTTATAACAAAGCATACGCTTCACGTGTTTACCGTCCTACCCAGACCTATTATGAGATTTTGAAAGATGATAACGGCAACTTCCTCGGATTTGGCGACCGTTTGAATTTCTTTGATGAACTGGGCTATTGGAACCCTTATTACTTGTCTGAAATCCAGCCGGGAAACAATACAATGGCTCGTATCAATGGGAATACTTATGTGAACATCAACCCTATCAAGGGATTAAACATCCGCGCTGCACAGGCTATGGAAGCTTTTGACTACCGCACTTCCGGAGTGGCTCTTCCTATGGAGCCGTTTAAAGATGCCGGTACTGCAAAAGAATCGTTCCAACGCTACTATGCGTTTACTTATACGAACACTGCCGAATACAAATTCACGGCTTGGGATAGAAACCACTTCTCGTTTTTGTTGGGACAAGAGTCTATTATCCGTAAGAATGAAAGCTTTGGTGTGTCTGTAGAAGGTTTGACAGATACACGACTGATGCTGATGTCTGCCGGTGCTACTCCCAAGATGCCGTCACACAGCAAGAACAACACTGTGTTCAATTCTTACTTTGTGACTGGTAGCTACAACTTCGATGAAAAATACTACTTGGATGCCACTTTCCGACGCGATGGTTCTTCTTTGTTTGGACTCAATAACCAGTGGGGTAATTTCTGGTCGGCAGGCGCCATGTGGGATTTGAAGAAAGAGGCTTTCTTGAATGATGTGGATTGGCTGGACGACTTGCAACTGAAAGTCAGCTACGGTTCGGTTGGTAACTCCTTGGGCTTGGATCCCTACATGTCATTCGGTTTGATTGGTACCGGTCCGCTTTATGGTGGAACTTCAGGTACGGCTGTCGCCAATCCGGCCAATCCGGATTTGACTTGGGAGGTTCTGAAATCCACCAACGTGGCATTAAGCACTCGCTTGTTCGACCGCGTAAGCCTGGATGTGGAATACTATCAGCGCAAGACCGAGGATATGTTGATGGAAATTCCTTACTCTTATACAACCGGATTCAGTACAGGCTGGGGTAATGTAGCCAGTATGGTGAACCGTGGGGTGGATATTACTGCCAATGTGGACATTTTAAAGAATGTAAACGGCTTAGACTGGAGCATATCGGCTAACGTGAACTATAACAAGAACGAGATTACGGAACTGTTCAACGGCTTGGACGAATATGTGTTGGCAAATACCGGCTTGAAGTTGCAGAAAGGTATGCCTTACGGTGAATATTACTATGTACGTTGGGCAGGCGTAGATTCACGTGATGGTTACAACATGTGGTATGACAAAAATGGTAACCTGACCAAAAACTTTTCTGATGATGATGCTGTATTTACAGGTAAACAGCGCTATGCTCCATGGTCAGGCGGTTTTGGTACACGTGCAAGTTGGAAAGGTATCACCGTAGCAGCTGATTTCTCGTTCATGTTGGGACAATACATGGTAAACAACGAACGTTGGTTCACGGAGAATCCTACCTTTGCAGCTAAGAATAACCAAACAACTGAAATGCTGACTATGTGGCAAAAACCAGGTGATATTACCAATATCTCTTGCGTAGACTCTCCGATGCAGTTTGATACGCACTTGCTGGAAAATGCTTCTTTCATGCGTCTGAAGAACCTAACCGTAAGCTATACATTCCCGCAACGCTGGATGAAGAAGACCGGTTTTATGGAAAACGCCAAAGTATTCTTCGTAGGACGTAATTTGTGGACTGTGACTAAGTACAAAGGATACGATCCTGAAATTGACAGCAATATACAATTAGGCAACTACCCGAATACCAAACAGTTCTCATTCGGTGTAGAACTGACTTTCTAAACCATTAACCATAAAAAGAGGATAAACAGATATGAAGAAATTACATATATTATTAGCGGCAGCTCTTCTTGCCGCTGGATTCTCTTCCTGCGACATGGAGAAATATCCATATAATGCCGTAGAAGAGTCTTTATACATGACCAGTACCACCGACTTTGCCAATGCGCGAATCGGTCTATATTCCAGTTACCGCGGATTGACTACCGGTGGATATATTTTATTGCCCGAAATGCAGTGCGATGACTTCAATGCTACGGTAGGATACTCCAATTCATATGGAAATATGTACCGTTGGGATTTTCAAAGTTCTGATGGAAATATCCAAAACTACTGGAGCAATTACTATTTACTGATTGCACGTTGCAACTATTTTATTGATAGCTACCTAAAACTTAAAGAAGGCAATACCAGTTTTAGCGATGCTGACATGGCTAAAATTAGAGCATACGTTGGTGAAGCCTACTTTACAAGAGCCTTTTCATATTTCAATTTAGCCAATCACTTCTGTAAGGCATACAATAGTGCCAGCGCAGATGCGGATTTAGGAATGCCGTTACAACTGACGTACGCTCCAACTTCTAATTCAGCTGTCTATCCGGGGCGTTCTTCCATGAAAGAGACTTTTGCACAGATTATAAGCGACTTGGACAATGCCAAAGAATTAGTAAACATTGGACTTGCCTTGGACAAAGGCAAGTCTGCTATCAATTACATTTCCACAGATGTTGTGACTGCTTTACAGGCACGCGTAGCATTACAGATGAAAGATTATGCTGCCGCTGCTACTGCTGCCACTTCACTGATTGCTGCCGGCAAATATGCTTTGGTTAATTCGGCCGAAACATTCCGCGGCATGTGGGTGAATGATATGAGCAGCGAGGTGATGTGGCAGATTTACATGAGTGCGGACGAATTGGGCAGTGCAACCGGAACCTCTTTCTGGGGACAATATCAGGAAGATCCTGCTAAAGTAACAACGGATTACATCCCGACAGGTAAATTGGTAGATTTGTATGAGAAGAATGATATCCGTTTCGCGGCTTTCTTTGCTCCTTTCACATTGAATGTAGCTACAGGTGCCCAAGGTAACATCTATATGTTCGACAAATATCCCGGTAATCCCGATATCTATACTATAGTAGGCGTAGATAATCACTACACAAACAAGTCCAAGCCATTCCGTATTGCCGAGCAGTACTTGATTGCTGCCGAAGCATACGCCGGCCAGGGCAACGTTACCGAAGCTGCCAAATATCTGAACGATTTGAAGCGCAACCGTATTGAAGGTTATACAGACCGTACTTTCAACAGTGCCGACCTGCTGATGGCTGAAATCCGCGATGAGCGCCACAGGGAATTGGTAGGTGAAGGATTCCGCCTGTCCGATTTGAAGCGTTGGGGATTGGGAGTAAATCGCCAGAACAATGTACAGGATGCCAACTTGGTATTGTTCCCCGATTCAGAAATTACTACCGCCCTTGAGAAGGCAGCTGATGACTTCCGTATGGTATGGCCTATTCCCAAGGCTGAAACGGACGTGAATCCTCAAATCAGAAACCAACAGAATCCCGGTTATTAATCATTAAAAAAAGACGTAAATATGAAATATCTTAAATTATTAGTTCTTTTCCTTTTACCGTTGACCTTTGTTGCTTGCGACGATGATGAAGAGGTTATGAACTCGGGTAACGCCACGGTTGAGTTTGGTGAAGCAACCATAACTACAAGAGAAAGTACCTCTATGTTACAAATTCCCATTGTACTCACAGGCGACCACAATGGTACTGTTCGGGTAACGGCCAAAATGAGTGGAAGTACCGCCAACTTCGAGAACAACAAAGACGTGATTGTGACTACCGAAACATTGGTAATGCCCGAAGGCGTTGAGACTGTCAATTTTGAAGCTCATTTAAACGTAGCTAATGATGCCATCGAAAGTGGTCGTTCCATTACGTTCGAAATTGTAAGCGTAGAAGGTGCAACCATAGGGAATATCAAAACTTGCACAGTAGAACTGAAAGAGAACAATCCGTTGGAAGGCATTTATACGCTTTCTGGATACAGCCCATTTGATGGCGCAGTCAGCAGCGAAAAGTGCATGCTCAGCATGGAAGAGTGAATCAACGATGTAGCTTACTTAGATCTTGGATTCGGTGGTTTGCTTACTATCAACCTTGAAGAAGTTATACCTGGTACGAAATATAACATCACAATCCCCGGAGCGCAAGTTATTGGAACTCATTCTTCATACGGAAATGTGTTGTTCCCCTATTGTGAATTTACAGGTACTGGTGTAACTCCCTACAAGACTGATATTATCGGTGTATATGAATCAGGCATAATCACATTAAATACACCTGAAAATTTTGGTGTAGGATTCTATGTTAGTGCCGGTTGGTTTGGTGCGTATGTTGCCTATACCGATAAGAATGGTACGCTTGTTCCTGTCACTTTGCGCAAATAAGCAGCACTTGTCTGTTTGATTTAAAAGAAGAGGGTGCCATTTTGGTGCCCTTTTCTTATAACATAATAATGCATCAACGTTATGAAAACAAGATTTTACGTACTTATCTTTTTGATGGGAGTGATTTCCTCTATCAGTAGTTGTTCGGACGATGAAGTAACACCGGTTTTGGATGTTCATGCACAATCGGGCAACCTGGTGATGGAACCGCAGGCGAATGCCCAATTGGACATCCATTTTGTCTGTAACAATGCCTGGCAGGCGCAGGTAGATGTCAATTGGGTAGTACTTTCCTCAATGAAAGGGGAAGCAGGGGACATAACTCTTTCCTTGTTAGCTAAAGAAGATAACCGTACCGGCGAAGACCGCACCGGTACATTGATTTTGACTTCGGCCGGACTTACCAAGGAAATAAAATTCACACAGAAACAAACTGAGGTGTTGAACGTAATCCAGACCTTATATACAATCCCTGCAACAGGTGGCAAGATTGACATTGATTTTGCCTCAAACCTACAGAATTGCCATTTTATGCTTGTAGCAGAAAATGGGATACCCGAGTGGATTACGCAAGAGCCAAACAGCCAGACCAAAACTCTACGAAATGAAAAAATCAGTCTGACCATCCTGCCTAATCATAAACTGGTGGAGCGAAAAGCTAACATTCAAATATATGCCGTAGATATGCAGAATGAGTCCAACGTGCTCTTGAAATCACCACGCATCTCCATTTGTCAAAATGCCAATGAGGTAGGTATCTCTACAGACATGACCACCAAGGATAAGAAAGTAAAAGTCTTGCAAAGGCACAGCAAGGGCAATGGAGTACCTATCGTCATCATGGGTGATGGCTTCTTGGATTGTGACATCGAAATAGATACCAAAGACAATTACTACTATAAAATGATGGAAAAAGCCATGGAAAACTTCTTTTCCGAGGAACCCGTACAATCGTTGCGCGAATACTTTGATGTGTGGATGGTGACTGCCGTATCACAAAACAATGCATTTGGTGGAGCATATAGTACTCGTTTCAGTTGTAAACTGGAAGGAGGTGGCAGCACTGGTATTACCGGCAATCATACATTGGTAAAAGAGTATGCCGCACTTGTGCCTGAGTTGCAAGCTAATCCAAATCTGCTTAATGAAGTAATGGTCATCGTTGTGCTCAATACCGAAGAATATGCCGGCACCACCTACTTCGGATTTGCTAATATGGGAGAGTTTGCCATCGGCTATTGTCCCATCATTAACGGACCGGATGATGAAATGTTTCGCAGGGTGCTGTGTCATGAATGCATTGGGCATGGTTTTACCAAACTACTTGATGAGTATTCGTATGAACAATACGGTACTATCCCTGCTACAGAGATAGAAAAAAACCGAAGAATGCAGCAACAACTGGGCTGGGCCATGAACGTAGATTTCACCAACAACCGCGAAGAAGTGTTGTGGAAACACTTTCTGAATGACAAACGCTATCAAGGAAAAGATTTTTATGGCGAAACACTAGGGGTCTATGAAGGTGCTTGCACATATTGGCGCGGTGCATGGCGTCCTACCTTAGAGAGCATGATGCGCAGCAACACACATGGTTTTAATGCTCCCTCGCGTGAAGCCATCTATAAGCGCGTGATGCACGTAGCCCATGGTTCCGAATGGAAATATGATTACGAAATGTTTGTCGCTTTTGATTTGGCTCACCTACCACAATCTACCAGTACACGTAATACAAACATCAATCCATCTATGAACAAACCATTTGCTGCTCCTCGATATATGGGACATTTTTAATAAGTATCCAAACTGAAAAGGTATGGATTCACGTTGATTTTACAACCTGTATATTCTCTTCCTGGGCCGTGTCGAATGCGCGATACGGCTTTTTTTAGTACGCTCGGCATGAGCATTATCTAACGGGTGCAAGTCCCTAGTAAGCCCTAATAGCGGGAATTACATAGCCAAGAGCAAGGGTGTTCATCGTGAGGTGAAATCTGAAGGAAGCTGGCGGCCAACATCTGACCTAACGAACAGAAACTTCATACAAGGCATATGACTGTGGGTAAGGTTGCTAAACAAACCAAAGCCCTATAGCTATTCGGAACGGTCGGTGTAAATGAAGTGGGTATAAGATGGAAAGATAATGCCCTTATCCGAGGAGGTCTCACGAACGCATGGTGAAGATGAGGTATTCGATGTACCATGACGGAGTAAAGCTTGTCGTGAGAAGTCAGCAGAGGTCATAGTACCCAAGACACGGGTTGTCTATAGGGAAGGACTGAATCGTGCAGTGCAACAGTAAATGACTGCTACCTTGAGAGTCTTTTGTAGTCAGATGTCCGAAAAGGAACTCTCTATTCACACGATAGGACGGAATCCGACAATAGAATAGAAGTGACGTATCTCGAAGGGATGGCTGAAAACAACTTGCCACACACCGTAAGGTGTAAAAGCACGAAACCGCCGTATGCCGAACGGCACGTACGGTGGTGTGGGAGGTCGGTAAATGTGAAAGTAGGAGGTAAATGCCTTTTATGAACAACATTTACCTCCTACCCAATTACTACAGTTTTTTGCTTTCTTTTATTCACTTATCCCTTTCTTCATCTCATTTTCTAAAAAGCTATATATATAAAGATAGCTCTGAAAGACCAATCCGGTTTTGACATTTTGAAGCTTGGCAAATGTTTCCGACTGGATAAACAATCGCATAGCTTCTAGTATGGAAAGTCCTTCCACTTCCACCAATCGCGTAATGATATCTTTAGCAATGCTATTGACTGCATAACGTATTTCATTATCTGAAAACTGTTCCATATTCTACAAACTTTAATAGTTCTATTGCTCTGTCCGTACCAAAATAATATTGCGGATGAATGCCTCCTTTATATGAGATCTTCCTCACCAGAGTGGGTAAATCAATGTTTTCATTGTAATAATTCAAAATCTGAAGTCCGATTCTGTCATCAGCAATTGGACCTATGACAATATCATACTCATGTCCGACATTTTCATATCGGTTTTTCATTACAAACAAAGTCCATTCTTCATTGTAAGTTTCAAAAGTCTTAATATTTAATGAGGAATCGTTAAGATTTTCGTCATCAATATCAAAAACAGTTACTATCGCTTCCCCGCATTCATTCCTTTCAACGGTACGTAACGCCATTGCTTCCGCTTGACTTCTGTCATCTGAAAGATAGAACCCTTTTCCAAAGTCCTTGTTGGGCTTTGATAAGGATAAGTCAATCTTTGAGATTATCGTATTGGAACCATGATACAGTTTCATTGAATCATTCCTCCTCTATTAATACAAACTTGCGATACATCGGAAAGGATTTCATTAAAAGAAAGTGTATGTTCTACATCATAATGCTTTTCCAAGAAAGCAAGTCCACCGTGAAAGTCCAAATAGCTATAAGCCTGTTTATACTTTAAGCCATGCAATTTGGCAAACTCGTCAATCACAAAAACCATCAACTCTATTTTTGCAGCATTCAAAGACATTCCTTTCATTAGTTCCTCCATATTGCTTGTTAATCTATAAGAACAAAGATAGAAAAAGTTACATTATCCTTTTCTTGTTTTAACGACAATTTTACTTTTTCTAAGAATAAGGCGAATTCCATATCTGAACTTAAGGGCCCTTTATGCAAATAGGATTAGAGATAATTTGCGAAAATATATTTTACACTACCTTCAAAGTGTTTTTATAAATAAAGTGTTTTAAGCCGCCCATTGTGAAATGAGCGGCTTTTTAATATCTGCCTTATTGTCATTCAGCTCGTTTCAGTAGTCATATCTCAAAGAACTTGTCTAAAAATTGAAAAGCCTATTGATTTACTCTTCTCATGTTGGAAATTAAATTATAGATTTACAATCTTTCTTTATCCTCTGCCAACAAAAAGTTTCGCAGTGAAATCTGTTTGATTCCTTTGTAATTTCCCCCGCTCTGTATTTCATCCATTGTAACTACATATTTGGGGTAATTGTCTGCTATTTCCAAAAGATTGCCGAATTCTCGCTGAACGGTTGCATCATCGGGAAGCATATACGCTACTTGGATATAGACTTTATGGTCGTCTTTGGAAGCAATAAAATCAATTTCCTTATTTCCACTCTTTCCGACATATACTTCATATCCATATCTTAACAAATCAATGCATACAACATTTTCCATTAACTTGTTGATGTCTTTTCGAAAATCAAAATGCCGTATGGAATTATGTAATCCCAAATCTTCAAAATAATATTTCTCACCAATCTCAAAGATTTTCATCCCTTGGATTTCTGCTCGTTGAATTTTGTAAATAAAGAAACTATTGCACAGTGCCTTTAGATAGTTCAGAATTGTCTGCGTGGGAATATTGACATGCTGCGACTTTAAATATTTGCTAATATTCTGGGCAGAAAAAAGAGAGCCGGTATTATCTATCAGATAAGCTACGAGATTCTCCAAAAAAGATACATTCCGGATTGATTCACGGGCAACCACATCTTTTAGTAGGATAGTAGAATAAACGTTTCTCAAATACTCGAATATGACATTCTTGTCCATTGTTAGATTATGAATGTATGGCATACCTCCGAATGTAAGATAGAGTTTTAAACTTTCGGTGGAATCTTGACATTGATTGAAAGTTAAGAATTCCCCGTAGCTAAGTGAATGAATGGGAAATTCTATATATCTTCCTGCCAATTGAGTAGCAAGTTCACTGGATAGCATTTTAGCATTACTTCCGGTGCAATAGATGTCGCATTTATTTTCATTCAATAAACTCCGCAGACACAATTGGAATTCTTCAACCTCTTGGATTTCATCTACAAAAAGATAGTTATGATTATGCCCAATAACCTTCTTTAAAACATATTGATAAAGATCCATGTAGTTCCTAATTTCCGTGAAGGCAAGCTGCTCCTTGTCTACAAAAATAATGTTGGCTTCCGGTATGTTCTTCTTTATGAGATCTGATATCTGCAAAAGAATGTAGCTTTTACCTATCCTACGTTGGCCAGTTATTACTTTTATTATACTTTTATCAATAAACGGTTCAATTCTTCTTATGTATAAAGGGCGGGAGATATAATTTTTCATATTCAAACACGATTTTAGTTTATGCGCAAAGATATAAATCTTTCAATTATAATTGAATCTTTTTACACATCTTTTGTATTTATCCATTATACATAATACCTATAAACTAAATATTTCTCAACAAAAAAATATTTTGGAGCTTTTACGGCTAAGATCTATCTTTCAAGATAAATTCCTCTATATAATCTATCGTTATTCTTGAATAAAAAACATTTATTGGGTTAATTAGTACATCACCAATTAAAAGAGTAGAATGAAATGTTACAATAACGCGCTCATTATCAGCTTTTAATTATTCAAAACGGTATGAAATGGGTACTTCGAGATATTTACCTCCCTTTGCCGTATACCTTTATAGATAATATACAATAGAATAAACTCTGTTCTATAGTAGACGTAAACAATTGTTTTTTAACAATATACACTTATTGTAGTTCCGCGAAAACTCTGGTGATTTCGTTTGTTGGTATGCAAACCCAAGAAGTAACGATCAAACCTCATGTAAAGGTAATTTTGAAATCCGATTCTGAGCTGCTTGAAGAGGTTGTGGTTACCGGTTACGGTACATTTAAAAAAGCATCATTTACCGGAGCTGCTTCTACTGTAAACACTTCCACCTTGGAAGATGTACCGGTTCTTTCTGTTGCCGACAAACTTTCTGGTAATGTCGCTGGTGTTACTTTTGGCTCAAGTTCAAGTAATCCTGGTTCTGTAAGCAGTATCCGTGTACGTGGTATGGGTTCCATCAATGCCGGAAACAATCCGCTTTATGTTATTGACGGAACACCGGTCACAAGTGGAGACTTATCCGAGTTCACTTATAGTGATGCAGGAACTGATATTTTGTCTTCACTCAATACCAATGACATCGAGTCTATCACAGTTATCAAAGATGCGGCGGCTGCCTCTCTTTACGGCTCGCGTGCTGCCAACGGTGTTGTGGTCATTACGACGAAAAGCGGAAAACAAGGCAAAACAAATGTAAGTTTCCGCTCTGACTGGGGTTTCTCAAACATGGCAATAGATTATCGTCCTATGCTCGACGGTGACTCGCGCCGTGAACTCTTATGGACCGGTCTCAAGAATTATGGGTTATACACCGGAAACATGTCTGACGCAGATGCCGCAACTTTTGCAGACCAAAACATCGAGGATTTTGCTTCAAAACCCTCGACCGGATGGACGGATTGGAAAGACCTGCTTTTCCGTAACGGTTCTCATCAGAACTACCAGCTGAGCGTATCTGGCGGTAACGACCGTACCAAGTTCTACACCTCAGTAGCTTATACCAATCAGGAAGGTATCATTTACAAACAAGGTCTGGAACGTTTCACTGGTAATGCAAACCTCACTCATAAGTTTGGAGACTTTGAAGTTCAGGTTACAAGCCAATTCTCAAAAGTAAGACAAAACAAAACCAATGAAGCTACCTCCTATGATGGACCTGTGGCCAATTACGCATTCTTCCAAAATCCCTCATCAACTCCTTATAATGAAGACGGCACATTAAACAATGGTTGCGGTGTATTTGGAGTCAACCCTCTGTATGAAAGAGAACACAGTTCCGACGTTTATACCCTGATGAAGGCATTCAATACAATCAAGTTGACTTATAATATTTGGGATAAGTTGAATTTAAGTGAAAAGATTGCTTATGATTACGCACAAGGTACCAATGATGTTCTTTGGGATCGACACTCAAACAACGGTGCCCCAGGCGGTGTTATGCAGCGTATTGTCAATCGTAATGACCAGTTGAATACACAAACTCAACTTTCTTACATCAACTCTTTCGGTCTGCATAATATTGATGCCCTGCTTGGTTTTGAAACACAAGATACGGAATATGCTTTCAACTACATGGCAGGCCAAGACTATCCGGGTGATTTGTACGAATTGACAAATGCCGGTTCGACAAGTGCCGAAACCAACAGGCAGAGCTATCGCATGACTTCGTTCCTCGGACGTGCCAATTACAACTATGCAGACAGATATTATCTCGGTTTCAGTTATCGTACCGACGGAAGTTCACGTTTGGCTAGAGAAAACCGGTGGGGAAGTTTCTGGTCAGTTTCCGGAGCATGGAGATTCATAGACGAAAGTTTCCTGAATCCCGTCAAAAGTGTATTGACAGATGGAAAGCTACGTGTGTCATACGGTGTAAACGGAACGCAACCATCAGATTATTATGCTTATATGAATCTCTATAAATATGGAATCATATACAATGGACAGTCAGGAATGTCAATCGTCGGAATTGCAAATCCGGACTTGAAATGGGAAAAGAACAAAACATGGAATATCGGTCTCGACCTTTCATTCATTGACCGTATCTCTGTAACATTCGACTACTATCAACGCAAAACCAGTGACCTCATATACGACCTTCCCGTATCACAAGTTGGTGGATATTATGATAGCAGTTATGGGTATACCACTCCGCAAAACATCGGTTCACTGAAGAACTCCGGTTTTGAGTTGACCATTACATCAACCAATTTCAGAAACAAGGATTTCACGTGGACCACTTCTCTGAACATGGCACATAACAGCAACAAACTGACCCAATTAGATGGCCAGCAGAATGAAATCGTATCAGGACCACTGATTCACCGTGTAGGCGAGCCTTACTATTCATACTACGTTTATGAATACGCCGGAGTCGACGCTGAGACCGGTAAAGAAATGTTCTACCTGAATGACGGAACAGAGAATGCCCGCAAAACAACTACAAATATCTCTGAAGCCAACAAAACTATTGTAGGCAAGCATCAGGCTAGTATAGAAGGCGGTCTTACCAACAACCTCAAATGGAAGTTTATAGACTTAGGCTTCACTTTCACTTATTCATTGGGTGGTGATGCTTTTGACTACTCCACTTGGCAGCACTCCAATGGCGGTTCATATTTATATGGTGGTGCCGTACCAACATACTATGACATCTCAAAGATGTGGACCAGACCGGGCGATACAAATGCCACATTGCCTAAATTTGAATATGGAAGCGCAGCTTCACTGTCTTCACGCTGGCTGATGCCTACTGATTATCTACGTCTGAAGAACCTCACATTAGGTGTAAGCATTCCGCAAAACTACATCAGCAAGCTTGGACTTAGCAAGGCCAGAATCTACTTCTCTGGTTCCAACCTGCTTACATGGAAGTCCAAAGACCTATTTGTAGATCCGGAAATGCGTGTAGACGGACTATGCACATTTGAGACTCCGGCATTGAGAACATATACATTCGGAATAGAATTGAATTTCTAACTAATAAAGATACGAAAATGAAAATATTAAAGACATTATACACAGCAACGCTTTGCGCAGCTATGGCAGTCAGCACTTCATCATGCCTCAACAGTTGGCTGGATCAGTCACCCGCAGACGGAATAGATGCTGAAACCGCAATCAAGAACAGCGATGATCTGGCCAATGTGCGGACGGGACTTTATGCTGCCGTTAAAGGTAACAGTAGCCTGATTAATTATTATGGACGCCTCATGTTCGTATACGGTGACATGAGAGGGGAAGATATCCAATATGAATATAACGGTGGAAGTGGAAGAGCAAACTTCTACTACTATATGGAATATACAACTGCCGACAATTTCACCACCTCAACAGCTGTATGGCAGATGCCTTATGTAGTCATTGCACGCGCCAACCGTCTGATTCAAGCAGCAGAAAGTGGCAACCTGACCGATGCGGCAGAGGCAAAAGCCACTATTGACCAATATGATGCAGAAGCAAAAGTTCTGCGTGCCATGGCACTGTTTGACCTTACACGCATTTACGGTAAACCTTATACGGTAGATCAAGGTAGCTCACTCGGTGTGCCCATCGCTACCTCCCCACTGGAATCGACAGAAAAGCCAAGCCGCAGCACAGTAGCTCAATGTTATGAGGCTATTGAGAAGGATTTGACAGATGCAATCAATTCAAATGCACTGCCCAAAACCAATGAAGTGGGCTATGTCAACCTTTGGGCTGCCAAAGCCTTGCAGGTACGTGTATATATGACAAAAGGCGAATGGAGCAAGGCTTTATCCGTAGCTGAAGACATCATATCAAACTCGTCTTACAAACTTTGGGAACCGTCCGAATATGTTGCTGCATGGAGCAAAAGTGATGCCAATCATTCAAAAGAAATCATGTTCGAGATTTCCATCAACAACAATACTGACTGGACAGACCGTGAAGGTATTGCCTACTTATATGCAGACAAGGCTGGCGCTTCTCCCGGATATGGAGATGTAATTGTCACAAAAGACTTCTCTGACATGCTTACATCCGACCCGGCAGACATCCGTAACGACATATTACTGGCAGCGGCAGCAGGAGGATTTGACAAACGCAAAGTTTACATCAACAAAATGCCTGCTGTAAACGGAGATGTACGTTACTCCAATGTCCCGTTGCTGCGCTTGTCAGAAGTTTACTTGTCAGCAGCAGAAGCAGCTTTCCAAGCCGGAGACAAGAACAAGGCTGCCAACCTGCTGAACGATATCATATCCAACCGCACAACGGATGAAAGCAAACAAGTAACCAGCGGAAACATCACATTAGACCGCATCTACATTGAGCGCCGCAAGGAACTTGTAGGTGAAGGACAGCGCTACTTCGATGTTATGCGCCGAGGTGAAACCGTTACACGCTACACGGACGTTAATGACAGAGGATGGCATGACGTATTGAGCGAAGAAGCACGTACATTCAACCGCGACTCCAAGAAAGCGCTCCCGTTAATTCCCGTTGGTGAAATCAATGCCAATCCGAACATAGAACAAAATCCAGGCTATTAATCAATAGTAGCCTAAAGAACTTGGGAATTCTCCCAATGTGTTTTTATAAATAAAGTGTTTAGAGGAGGTGTGCCAGTGATGGTATGCCTCCTTCTTTCAATATATCCACCAATATCGGTTTCACTCCGCTGACAAAACACTCAACGGCAATAACCATCAGAATAAGTCCCATCAGACGCATCATCACATTGTTTCCCGTCTCACCCAGGATTGTGACCAACCGCGTGGAAGCACGCAATATAAAAAAGGTAATCAGATAAATAAAGGCAATCATTCCTATAAGAACTCCTTTCATCTGAATGGTATGGGCATCCTGCATCAGTACAATGGCATTGGCTATAGCACCGGGACCACAAAGCATCGGAATTCCAAGAGGAGTAATGGAAATATCATCGGCATAAGTCTTGATTTCCTCATCTTTCAGTTTCATTGGGGTATAACGGGCTTGCAGCATATCGAAGCCAATCTTAAAGATAATAACTCCACCGGCAATACGGAAACCATTGGTAGAGATACCGAAGAACTTAAAGAGAAACTGCCCTGCAAACGTAAAAACCATAATCGTAATAAAGGCAACCAGAGTGGCGCGCGATACTACCGACTGCCGTTCACGGTCTGTCATTCCATGCGTCATGGTCAAAAACACCGGCATGGTGCCGAGAGGATTTGTCAACGTAAAGAAGGAGGTAAAACAAAGTAGAGTGAAAGGTAAGATTGTGTCCATAGCTGTATAATATACGTTTCTGCAGACAAAAGTACAACTAAAAATTTCAATGTCACAGAATCTGCATCAATTCTTTCAGATTACTGATATGATAAGTCGGCAAAAAAGGCAGTTCTTCCTTTCCGGTTACATTATAAAACACTTGGTGCATACCCACTCCTTTGGCTCCTGCCACATCATTCTCCCAACTATCGCCTATCATCAAAGAATCATGTACCTCAGATTGCGTGGCAGAAAGGGCAAAATGAAAAATTTCGGGCCAGGGCTTCAAGATACCGATGTCATCAGAGAGAACAATCTTCTTAAAAAAGTGGTCAATGCCTGCCGAACGCATCTTATGACATTGCAGCTCCTGGAAGCCGTTGGAAAGGATATAGAGGTTATATTTCCCTGCCAAATATTCCAGTACCTCATACGCATGCGGCATCAGCCGACTTTTTGTGGGAATTACCGAAAAGAAATCATCAGAAAAAGCCTCGGCCAAAGCAACATCCCCCGCCCCTACTGCCTCCAGAGGATATAGAAAACGCTGGCGGTTCAACTCTTCCTTACTGACCTGGCCTCTGCCGTATTCTTCCCACAGCTCTACATTACGATGCTGATAAAGAGTATAGAAATGCTGGAAAGAGCGGAAGAAACGGTCATAATCATACTTATGATACATCTCTTCAAATGTATCGCGTGCATTAAGGGAAAATGCCCAAAGCGTGTCGTCCAGGTCAAAAAACAGGTTCTTATATTGGGATGCCATAATTTAAAGGAGAGGGATATATAGAAATAGACGCAGATTATCAATTCCAATAACCTGCGTCCGTTCTGTATCAGTCTATAACAGTGTTATTTTACTTGGATTACCAGATACTTGGACACACTCCAGAAGTCTTTCGGATTTGTAATCTTCAAAGTCAGCTGTCCTTTATCATCTTTCTCCAACACATAAGAGCCAGCAGGATGAGTAGTCAAGATATCAGCATCTTTAGAGTATAGTTTAATCTCTTTTGTCGTACGGATATCCACTTGTGTAAAGTAATCCTTATTGATATCAGAATCCTTCAGCACCTGACCTTTTTTGAAAAGTCCGGTGTTTGTCAATATCTTCTGATTTTTCAACTCCTTCTTTGTACCAAACACAAACCAAGCTGTATTAAGTGCCTTATCTTGCTCGGCAACGGTTTGAGCCTTCGCCTCATTTTCGGCAGTCAATTCCTCCTTCTCAGTAGACAAACCGGTCACAGCAGCATCCAGTTCCTGAATACGGATATTCTTGGAAGCCAGTTCAGCCTGCAATTCCTCAATACGCTGGGTCTTTGCCACCAACTCCTGAGTCAGAGATTCTACGGCTCTCTTTAACTGGGCAGAGTTATTCTTACTGTTCTTCAACATGGACTGCAGTTTGGCAATCTGCTCCTTATTCTCTTCCATCTGTTTACGGATAAACTCAATGTCCGACGCAATCTGCTGCTTGGCATTCAAAGAGCCTTCTGCCACGGCGCCACGTTGCAAATCTACACGGCTCTCCGCTGCATTAATCTGGCGGAATCCTTCTGAAATATCATTGAAAGTGCCCATCATCTCGTCCAATTCAGCATTACGCTGAGTCAGTTCCATCAATAAAGAATCATTTTCAGCTTTCAACTGATTCTTATTGCCACCAGAGAAGCTGTCACACGAAGCCATTACAGCCGCGCATACAATTAAAACTGCTAACTTTTTCATACGCTTTCGTTTTACGTTTGGTTAATGAAGTTATTTAATCGTCTATTCCTGCTACTACAATCACAATTTCACCACGCGGTTCGTTCGCTGTGAAATGTTCTATTAATTCTGTAAGCGTTCCACGCACCGTTTCTTCGTGCACCTTTGAAATTTCCCGCGAAACAGATGCCTGACGTTCGGCACCGAAATGTTCGGTAAACTGCGTCAAAGCTTTTACCAATCTGTGGGGAGACTCATAGAACACCATGGTACGACGCTCCTCGGCCAATGCCTTCAGGCGGGTCATCCTTCCTTTCTTCTGTGGAAGGAAACCTTCAAAACAGAACTTCTCATTCGGCAATCCGGAAGCCACCAATGCCGGCACAAAAGCTGTCGCTCCCGGCAGGCATTGCACTTCGATACCATTACGCACACACTCTCTGACCACCAGAAAGCCTGGGTCGGATATACCCGGCGTACCTGCATCCGAAATCAAAGCTACAGTTTCTCCCCCCTTTATTCTATTAACAACACTTTCAACCGTTTTATGTTCATTAAATTTATGGTGAGATTGCATCACATTCTTTATTTCAAAGTGTTTCAGCAATATGCCGGAGGTACGTGTATCCTCGGCAAGTATCAAATCCACTTCCTTCAGAATCCGGATAGCACGGAATGTCATGTCTTCCAAATTTCCTACCGGAGTAGGCACTACATAAAGTTTTCCCATACTTATCGGTTGTTTAGCTGAAATATTTTTTGAGGAGTTCCATAAAATCGACGGCGGCTTCATTTTCTTCATCCGGGTGCACTTCCGAAGCAAAAATATCCATAGCCTTGTCCAAAGAAGGAGCCTCACCCAAACGGCGTACCACTTCATTCATCCGTGCAGTATCGCCTGCGAACAGTTCGCGGACAAAACGGAACGAATCGTTCAGGCTGATAGCATGCCGCAAGTCCTTGGAAGGCTTGATGCGTTCCGCCAAAATAGGAGACACCGAAGTTGCAACAGTCTGGAGCGCTTCAGCCGTATGAACTGTTGCCGGTTCCTCACATACCATCTTCATTGTATCAGGGACTACCGGTTCAACCGGAGAAGCCGATTCGGCCAAAGGAGTAGTAACAGCAGGGAGTTCCTCTAAGGGCGGCACAACAACCGTTGGCGCCTCCTCAAGCAGTTCTTGCAACGCCTCCAAGCGTGCCTTCATCTGCTGGATATTCCGTCTTGCCACAATCCTCAATGTCGGATTGGCATCACTTGAAATGGCCTGCATCAAACATTTCAATTCCTGAATATCTAATTCTATGTCGTTTAATAGGGTTTGCATATCCTTTACACAGTCCGTGTTAACGCTACAAATGTAGAAATAAATAATGAAAAAATATCGGAAAGCAAACAAAAGTGTTACTTTTGTGCTTAAATATAACACTTGAAAACATGGTATTATTTTCAGAAGATCATATACAGGAAACCAAACGCAGGGGAAGAATTGAGGTCATTTGCGGTTCCATGTTCTCCGGCAAAACCGAAGAGCTGATAAGGAGACTGAAACGGGCAAAATTTGCCAAACAACGCGTAGAGATATTCAAGCCTGCCATAGACACCCGTTATTCCGAAGCTGATGTCGTATCGCATGACAGTCATTCCATAGCCTCCACTCCCATCGACTCGTCTGCCAGCATTCTGCTCTTCACTTCAGAGATAGATGTAGTGGGCATTGACGAAGCCCAGTTCTTTGACAGCGGTCTGATTGATGTATGCAACCAGCTTGCCAACAATGGTATACGCGTCATTATAGCCGGACTGGACATGGACTTCCGCGGTATTCCATTCGGACCTATGCCGGGACTGTGTGCCATTGCAGACGAAGTTTCCAAAGTACATGCCATCTGTGTGAAATGCGGTCAACTCGCCTCGTTCTCCCACCGTACCGTCAAGAACGACAAACAAGTACTGCTGGGAGAAACCGAAGAGTATGAACCCCTATGCCGGGAGTGCTATCAGCAAGCCATCCAAGCCGACCAAAAGGAAAACGGTCATTAACGAATACAAAAAAACGGAGCATTATGGAACGCAAAAAGATTACATTCGACAGTTTTATTCGCGGTGTCATACTCGGTGTCGTCATTATCGGCATCCTTATGCTCTTCAAGCGTCTAAGCGGCGTATTGCTGCCATTCTTCATCGCATGGCTCATTTCCTATCTGATATACCCCTTGGTCACCTTTTTCCAGTACGGATTAAGGCTCAAGAACCGGGTCATATCCATCTTCTGCGCCTTGTTCAGCATTCTGATTGTAGGAGGAACCGCATTCTATCTGCTTGTGCCTCCCATGATGAACGAATTCGTCAGGGTAAAAGATTTGGTAATAGACTACTTTTCCAACGGAACCCACGACGGCAATGTGCCCAGAACACTCTCCGAATTCCTTCGTGAGAACATAGACACCCAGTTCGTCACCCAATTGTTCAAGGAAGAGAATATGCTGAACGCCATCAAGGAAACCGTTCCCCGGCTCTGGTCCTTGCTGTCAGAATCCGTCAATCTACTGTTCAGCTTCTTTACTTTCTTTCTCATTCTTCTCTATATAATCTTCATATTACTGGATTACGAAAGCATTGCCGAAGGATGGACCCACCTGGTACCGCAAAAATACCGGCCTTTCGTAGTCAGTGTGATGAACGATGTAAAAGACGGCATGAACAGATACTTCCGCGGACAAGCGTTCGTGGCATTGTGTGTCGGTATTCTGTTCAGTATAGGTTTTCTGATTATTGATTTCCCACTGGCCATTGGGCTCGGCCTGTTCATCGGTGCTTTAAACTTAGTACCTTATTTGCAGATTATCGGCTTTATACCTACCATCGTGCTGGCCATACTGAAAGCAGCGGATACGGGAGGAAACTTCTGGATTATCATCGCATCGGCCCTTGCGGTATTCATAATAGTACAAGTCATTCAAGACGGATTCATCGTACCGCGTGTCATGGGGAAGATTACGGGCCTGAACCCTGCCATCATCCTACTTTCTTTATCAATCTGGAGTTCATTGATGGGAATGCTGGGCATGATTATAGCACTCCCACTTACCACCCTTATGCTCTCCTACTATCAACGTTTCATCATAAACAGAGAAAAAATTCGCAAGTTTGAACAAACTGATAATCAACAAGAAAAATAAAAATAAAAGTCGTCATCAAAACTTTTTTCTTTAATACATTTGTTTTTTTAAACAAAAGTAGCTATCTTTGCACCCGCTTAACAGCAATAAGGTCTGAATCGCTAGCTCAGCAGGTAGAGCACAACACTTTTAATGTTGGGGTCTTGGGTTCGAGCCCCAAGCGGTTCACCAAAAAAAGCAATTATCTGAAATAGATAATTGCTTTTTTCTTTTAAAGGTATCTGCTACGTAATGAGTTGGTTGGAAAGTTTATAATCATACCGATGCTTCAAAGCACAATACAGAATCACAATGAAAATGGGGTCAGCTGCAAAATCCGGTTGAATTTATCAGGCTTTCATTACTCAAACATAGGCTTTTAACACACTGATTAAATAATAGTTAGATATGCGCACTATTGTATATCTTCTCATTTTGCGATGACCCCGTAGTAAACCATGTTATCAATACGCTTCTGATAAATCTGGTTATTCTGCAGCAGATACCCCAAGGCCAAACACAGATCCACATCCCTGAACTTCGTCAGTTTCTGTAATTCAAAGATTGTACACCTCTTAAGATTGCACAGAATGGAATATACCATTTTCATATTATTAGTCGCCTTCTCAATATTCTTCATATTATTATCTTATTATTAGTTCCTTTCTTAAAATGATATCCTATATTATCTACTCAAAGATAAGACAAAGACAGAGCAATGACAAACATTGCCCATTCTTTTCATTTCAGATAACATTCTTTGAACTACGTATACCTAAAATCTGCAAAAAATATAGAACTTTATAAATATCAGCACCTTATAGAAAGGAATATTCACATTATACTATATCCGGAAACGATTATGCTGGTATCATCAAGGTACTATTATATAATAGCTCTTCATTTCGTCCACTTTTCTGTCTTTGAACCACACCTTAACAGCCGACCACCCCGCAGGAGTATAAGCACGGAATGTAGCAAGACTGGTTCATTACGCACTTCAGCAAAAGTCCGACTGATTCCAATTATGTATTATTGAAATTCAAAGGACTGATGCCACCATTTGGATTCACAGACAATTTGTACGCAAAAATCCTTAAGAAGAGCATTCGATTACTCATCTGATGTCTTACACGGAGGAGATGAAAACTATAACCCCTTCGTTATCACTGGCAATCCGAAACCTCCTTTCTGCAAAGTCAGGACTTTCGGTTTGCCTTTTCGTGCTTTATTGTATGTGGCTGTGGAAACATGCAAAGTCTCTATCGCTCCATTCTCGAAAGCTACCTTTAAGAAATATTCTTTACGCACTCCAGCCGACACATAACGGTGCCTGCCTACTTTACGTTTCTTTTCCTGTTCTTTTATCAGCTTTTCAAGTACGGTAACCGTCACCTCTTGAGTAGAAGCAGGAGCCGCCATCTGATAATTCCCCACAAGAAAAAGCGAATACCCGATGAGGCCCACACAAACCACATGACACAACATATTCATGCCCATGCCCTCCACTGTCGTCAACCATACCCATTTCTTAGATAGAGGAAGTGTAACGACTGCTACTACAATCCCCACCCCTACAGGTATCCATAAGGCAGCCAAAGTTTTCTCATAGATATAACATCCAAGACCAGTCAATACAATAACCAGTATCAGCATCAAACAGCGGAGTATTTTTACAAGCAGTGCTTTCATTATCCCATCTATATTTTTTGCAAAAATACAAAGAAATTTTGTTCAAACGAAGACCGGGAATGTGTCAAAACACCAAAAATATGAAAATCACCCCTGTCACAGATATCTGTAGCAAGGGTGATTTTGTTAAAAAGAGGGTTTTGACACATTTACATTTGCAGTATTAAATATCACAACAAAATATAAGTGTATATTTGAAAAGTAGAGTTGCAGTGAACTAACTTTGACACTAGTCTTAAATGACTATAGGCTGAATCAGACTGCAACT